>JAQCKY010000174.1 GCA_027592155.1 Pseudomonadota bacterium | reverse complement strand
CCCTTCGCCAAGGACCTCAATCTGCCCAGCCTCAACAGCCTGACCACGATATCCCTGTCGCTGACCGACTCCACCGGCAGCGGCTCAGACATCACGCGGGTCAAAGTCACCAAGGGCACCGGCCCCAAGCGCAAGGGGGGATGATGGAAAATCTCCCCCCCACCTCGATCCTCCCCCTCCGGGGGGGAGGAAGGAATCATCATAGCCGCCACGGCATTCCCTCCCCCTCGAGGGGGGAGGGCCAGGGTGGGGGTGGACTTCCAATATGACCGAACGTTTTGGCATGGTGATCGATCTCAACCGCTGCGTCGGTTGTCAGACCTGCACGGTTGCCTGCAAACACACCAATGATACCGTCCCCGGCGTGCAATGGCGCCGGGTGCTCGACGTCGAAACCGGTGAATTCCCCAATGTCGAGCGCGTCTTTCTCGTCACCGGATGTCAGCATTGCGCCGAGCCGCCTTGCGTACCGGTCTGCCCGTCGGGCGCGACCAAACAGCGGGACGACGGCCTGGTGACGATGGATTACGACCTCTGTATCGGCTGCGCCTCCTGTGCCGTCGCCTGCCCTTATCAGGCGCGCACCATCGTTCATCACAAAGAATTCTATTACGCAGGCCAAGAAACCATCCAGGAAAAGGCCGTCGCCCACGACGACCGGCTGGGTGTCGCCCAGAAATGCACCTTTTGCGTCGAAAAAATCGACGACGCCAAGGAACACGGCCTGACCCCGGGCGTCGATCTGGACGTCACCCCCGCCTGCTCTGCATCCTGTATCGCCCAGGCCATTCATTTCGGGGATTTCAGCAATCCCGACAGTAACATCTCGACCTTGATCCGGGAGAACGCGAGCTTCCAGATGCATGAGGAACTCGGCACCGACCCACAGATCAAATATCTCTATGAAACACCGAAAGTGCCGGGTCGCAGTGCGGGCGTCGCCGATAACGAAGACGAAATGCTCGCCGATCCGTCGAACCCGCTTGTCGGCCAACGCCAGACCTTCTGGGACATGCGGGCGGCGATGAACTTCATCATGGGCGGCTTCGGGGCGGGATTGGTGATCGTCGCCTACCTGCTCCACCTCGTCGCCGGGCTGTCAGTCCAGCATATGCAGCAACTCAACGTGTTGGCGGCCGGGGTGATCGCAGTCGGGCTGTTCTTTGTCTGGCTCAAGATCGGCCGCAAACTGCGCGCGGCCTACGTGATCCTGCGCCCCAACAGCTCCTGGATGTCGCGGGAAGTCTATGCCGTCAGTTTGATGTACCTCTTAGGCCTCATCGACCTATTCGCGCCCCATCCCGTGCTCCACGCGCTAACGGCTCTGGCTGCCCTGCTGTTCCTCTATTGCCAGGTTCGTATCCTTCATGCCGCCAAAGGCATTCCGACGTGGCGCGTCAATATGATGCCCAGCATGTTGATGCTTTCCGGCCTGTTCGAGGGTGTCGGTCTGGCCGCGCTCGCCGTGGCCTTCATCCCCGCCGCGTTACCCAACGGCTCGGCACTGGCCGTCTTCGGTATCGTCCTGGCAGTCCTCAATGCAGCGGTCTGGCGCAACTACGTTACCGGCGCAAAAGCTCGAGGCATACCGCCGCTATCCCGCAAGGATCTGGCACAGGCCTCCCCGGCAATCCACGCCATCGGACATCTCGCCCCGCTGGTCCTATTCGGGGTCTTCATGATGTGGCCGGCCAGCCCCGCCTGGGTCATCGGTCTCGCCGGTGCCTCGACACTCGCCGGCGGCGCGCTCTGGAAGGCCATCGTCATCACCCGCGCCTGCCATCAACAGGGTTTTGCCCTCGCCAAATGGCCGCAACGCGGCTCCGGTGCCTTTGCGGCGCCGTCCTTGGTAAAAAATATATCGAGTTAGGGGCACCCTCACCCATGATTAACATTGCTTTTTGAGCTGTTACATGTAACGTTTAATTAATACATGAAACAGCTCTTCGAGCAGGTCGCCCATGAGTACCAATGCCGAGCGCCAAAGGGCGCGGCGCGACAGACTTCGTCAACAAGGTATTGTTGACGTCACCGTCAGTGTTCCTCAACGCGACGCAACCAAAATTCGACAATTCGCTAAACAATTGCGGGATGAGCCGGGGGGCCATATGGACGTTATTGGATTGATGGATGCCTCGCCGCGGGTTGCCGGGTTGCGCGACAAGCTGTCCGCGTTTATGGACTCCCACATCTATCCCAATGAGGCGCTCTACGAAGAACAGGTGCGCGAACTGGGCTTTGCGCGGATCCCGGTTATTGAAGAACTGAAGATGCGCGCGAAGGCCGAGGGGCTGTGGAACCTGTTCCTGACGCGGAACTCGGCGCCGGTCTCACCAACCGGGAATACGGCTTGCTCTGCGAGATCATGGGCCGCTCAGAGATGGCGCCGGAATGTTTCAACTGTTCCGCGCCGGACACCGGCAATATGGAGGTGCTGGCACAGTTCGGAACCGACGAGCAGAAGAAGACCTGGCTCGAACCCCTGCTCGCCGGTGAAATTCGCTCGGGAATTTCCATGACGGAACCCGACGTCGCCTCATCGGACGCCACCAATATGGCGCTGACAATCACACCCGATGGCGATAAATACGTGATCAATGGCCGCAAATGGTTCACCACCGGGGCCGGCAGCCCGGCGTTCAAACTGTCAATCGTCATGGGCCTTTCCAACCCCAACGCCGAGGCGCGCCATCAGCGCCACTCGATGATCCTGGTGCCGGTGCCATCGGAGGGCGTCAAAATCGAACGCATGCTGCCGGTCTTCGGCTGGCACGATACACCCCACGGACATGGCGAGGTTTCCTATACAAATGTCCGGGTTCCGAAATCCAATATGGTCCTCGGCGAAGGCCGCGGTTTCGAGATCGCGCAGGCCCGGCTCGGCCCGGGCCGCATCCATCACTGTATGCGCCTGATTGGGCAAGCCGAGCGCGCCTATGAAAAGATGTGCAAACGCGCCAATGCCCGCGTCGCCTTCGGCAAACCCTTATCGGAACAGGGCGGGCTTCGCCAAGAAGTCGCCCGCTCCCGCATCGACATCGATCAGGCCCGGCTGCTGACTCTTCACACCGCCCATCTGATGGACACCATCGGCGTCAAGGAATCCCGCACCCAGATTTCGGAAATCAAGGTGGCGGTCATCCAAATGGCCTGCCGGGTGATCGATCGTGCGATTCAGTTACATGGCGCGGCGGGTGTCACCGAAGACTTCGGCCTCGCCCGCGCCTACGCCCGTGCCCGCTCGCTGCGCTTCGCCGACGGCCCCGACGAGGTTCATCTGGAGAGCATCGCCAAACGGGAGCTCCGGCGCTTTAACTAACACCCGCTCTCCGGCGCCACACTTAACAGCACGGATGACGATGACAATTTCGCCCGCTTTCGAGATACGCCGACTTAGTTCAGCGGACCTGACGAAGATGAGGGCGCTGATAGAACTCTTTGGCGAGGCCTTTGAGGAGCCGGAGACCTACCGCAGTGCAATACCGAATAGCGATTACCTAGAACGGCTTTTGGGCAAGGAGAGCTTTATCGTCCTTGTCGCGGAACGAAAAAGCGAGATCTTCGGCGGCTTGGTCGCTTATGTGCTTGAAAAATTCGAACAGGAACGCAGCGAGATTTATATCTATGACTTGGCCGTCGCCTTGCCGCATCGCCGCAACGGCATTGCCACCCACTTGATTGGCGCATTACGGCCCATCGCACGCACACTTGGCGCATATGTCATTTTTGTACAGGCGGATTTGGGTGACGACCCGGCCATCCAACTCTACTCAAAACTGGGGATCCGGGAAGACGTCCTTCACTTCGACATCGAGGTCGATGTTCCAAGATCCGACTAAGTCATTGGTAAATTAGCCTGCCTCCTCCACCACGGCCCAGGCATAATCGGCCATCTTCCCCGCCAGCGCACCGCGTTCGGCGGCATTGGGCGCGCTCGCGGTTCCGGCTTTGACCCGCCCGGCGATGCCATGAAGGATCGATGCCATCCTGAAGAGTGCAAATGCGAGATAAAATGGCCAATCGGGAATACCGTCTCGGCCGGTCAGACGGCAATATTCGGCGATGAGGGACTTCTCCGAGGGGATACCAAATACCGGTGGGTCGACGTCACCGAAGCCATAGAGCTCGGTCGAGGTATGGTATCCCATGCAGAGGTAACCGAGATCGGCAAGCGGGTGACCAAGTGTCGAAAGCTCCCAATCCAGGACAGCCTCGACCCGGGGGGCTGTCGGATGCAGGATCATATTACCGAGGCGAAAATCGCCATGGACAATCGCGGTATCGTCCCCGTCGGGAATGTTTTCCGGCAGCCATTCGATTAACCGCTCCATCGCCTGAATTGCCGGCAGATCGGCCTCGGAATACTGACCGGACCAGCGCCTGATTTGGCGCGCGAAATAGTCGCTGGAGCGACCGTAATCGCCCAAACCGAACGCCGCGGGATCGACGTTGTGTAACGCCGCCAAGGTGCCGACGAGGGAATTATAGACGGATCGTCGCGTCGTCGTCGTAAAACCGGGCAGCAGCGTATCGGTGATCACGCGACCCTCGACATGACGCATCACGAAGAAAATGGTGCCGATCACGGCCTCGTCTTCGCAGAGCAGTAAGACTTCGGGAACCGGCACGTCGGTGTCCCACAAGGCTTTCATGACCCGATATTCACGATCAACCGCATGGGCGGACGGCAACAGTTCACCCGGCGGCTTTCGCCGGACCACAAAACCGCCATCGGGGGATTCGATATAGTAGGTCGGATTGGATTGCCCGCCGGCAAACTGCCGGACCGTGGCCCGGTCGAAATCAATGCCCAGTTCGTGTCGTAAATACTCAAAAAGCGCTGCTTCATCAAACGTATGCTGCGGTAGGACCGGTGTAAGACCTTCGATCATTCGGTGGGCAATCTGTGATCCTTGAAGCGTTCCCGTAGCGCCGCCTTGGAAATTTTTCCGGTCGCCGTATGGGGAATTTCATCGATAATCAGACAGTCGTCGGGCCAAGACAAACGGTCAAGGTCTGTTTTGAGAAACGCCAAGATATCGGCCGGATCGGGATTCGATCCCTCGGTGGGGACCACGAGTAACAGCGGCCGTTCCCCCCATTTCGCATGGGGCTGGGCGATGACGGCGGCCTCGGCAACATCGGCATGAGCAACCGCCGCGTTCTCGATTTCAATCGAACTTACCCACTCGCCGCCGGACTTGATAACGTCCTTGGAGCGGTCAACCAAATCGAGATAGCCGTCGGAATCGATGGTCGCGACATCGCCTGTCCGTAACCAGCCGTGATCGTCAATCAGCATTTTGGTTGCTTCCGCATCGTTGAAATAAGCGCTGGCAACCCAAGGGCCCCGCACGCACAGTTCGCCAAAAGCCTTACCGTCCTTTGGCAGCGCCTCGCCATCATCGCCGACGATCTTCATCTCGACGCCATAGACGTTCCGCCCCTGCTTCCGCTTGAAGAAATAGAACGCGTCGCGATCGAGGTTCATCTGGGTTCCCTTGAGCCGACCCACCGATCCGATGGGGCTCATTTCGGTCATCCCCCAGGCATGCCGGGACTCGACGCCGTAGTCTTCCTCGAAAGCCTGAATCATCGACTTGGGCACAGCCGAACCGCCAACGATCAGCCGCTGCAGGTGATCGAGCTTTTTGCCTTCCTTCCGCATATATTCCAGTAACAAAAACCATACCGTGGGGACTCCCGCCGTGATCGTTACTTTCTCGGCGTCTAAAAGTTCAAAAATCGATTGACCGTCCATGCCGGCGCCAGGCATGACCAATTTAGTCCCCGACATTGCCGCGGCGTAAGGAGAGCCCCAGGCATTCACGTGAAACATCGGCACGACGGGAAGCAGCACGTCTTGAGACGACAAGCCAAACGCGTCGGGTTGATTGGTCGCCATGGC
>JAQCKY010000173.1 GCA_027592155.1 Pseudomonadota bacterium | reverse complement strand
CGGACCATGGGGCGGTGGCTCCGGTGGACAACAGCCCCCGGACCTTGAGGAAATGCTGCGTCGCGGCCAAGATCGCATGAAAAAATTCATGCCGAGTGGCGTTGGTGGCGGAAAGCGAATCTCCCTTTTGGCGATTGCGGCCGCCGTTGTATGGCTGCTGACAGGATTTTATATCGTCCAACCGGACGAGAAGGGCGTGGCGCTCGTCTTCGGAAAGATCGCCGACATAACGCTGCCAGGCCTAAATTATAATTGGCCGACACCAATTGGAACGGTCCTTCGCCCGAAGGTTACTCGCGTCAATCGGGCTCAGGTCGGGTTCCGTACCGGGGCCGATAACCGCAGCAGCGTGGGATCAAGGTCGGTTGCCGAAGAAAGTCTGATGCTCACCGGCGACGAAAATATCATCGACGTCCAATTCGTGACGTTTTGGGTGATTAAGGACGCGGAGAAATTTCTCTTCAACATCCGCAATCCCGAGGTGACCGTTCAAGATGCCTCGGAAGCGGCCATGCGCGAGATCATCGGTAAAAACGAGTTTGAGTTCGCGCGGACCAACGGGCGGGTCAGAATTCAGGGTGAAGTGAAAGATCTTATTCAAACAATTCTCGACGATTACGGTGCGGGAATCGAAGTGAGCAATGTTGAGCTGCAAAAGATCGATCCCCCCGGCAACGTGCTGGATGCGTTCCGCGACGTGCAGGCTGCCCGTGCCGATAAAGAACGCGCGATCAACGAGGGACAGGCCTACCTCAACGAAATTACCCAGCGCGCCGAAGGTGAGGCTGCGAAGATCCTCAATGAAGCCGAAGGGTACAAGCAAGAGAAGATAGCTGTCGCAAAAGGTGAAGCGGACCGTTTCCTCTCCGTACTTGAGCAATACAAGAACGAAAAGGACGTTACCCGCCGCCGTATCTATCTCGAAACCATGCGCGACGTTTTGGGCGGTATGGACAAGGTCCTAATCGACAATGCCACGGGCAGCGGCGGAAGCGGTGTTGTGCCCTATCTGCCCTTGCCTGAAATCCAACGTCGTCGGCAATCCGCGGCACCTGCGGCGGGAGGAAGCTAATGAAAAACGCAAGTCTAGCCATTATCGGCATCGTTGTAGTCGTTGCCGGCATAATTGCCTCCAGCGCCCTGTTTGTCGTCAATCAGCGCGAGCAGGTGTTGGTCCTACGCTTGGGTAACCCCAAGATTGTTCACAATACACCGGGCCTAAAATTCAAGGTTCCGTTTATTGAATCCGTTGTTAGTTTCGATAAGCGCGTTTTGGATTATGATGCCCGCGCCGAAGAAGTGCCGACACAGGATCAGAAACAACTCGTGGTCGATGCTTTCACGCGTTACCGGATCGTCAATCCGCTGGCTTTTTTCCAGACTGTGACCAATGAATTCAGCATGGAAACCCGGCTCGGAAACGTCATCAACGCAAACCTTCGTGCTGTGTTTGGTGAGGTGGCTTTGGCGGTTCTGCTGACGCCGACACGAAGCGAGCTGATCCGGAACATCGCCGATCGGGTAAAAGAGCAAACCAAAGAGTTCGGTATTGAGGTGCTGGACGTTCGGATCAAGCGGGTCGATCTTCCGCCGGAGAACAGCCAGGCTATTTTCCGCCGCATGCAGACACAGCGTGAACAGGAAGCGCGAAAAATCCGAGCCGAGGGTAATAAGGAATCTCAGCGCATTAGAACCGACGCCGATAAGCAGGCGAGGATCATTCGGGCAAATGCGCAGAGGTCCGGACAGAAAACCCGTGGTGAGGGCGACGGCGAAGCACAGCGTGTCTATAACCTCGCCTATGGCCAGGACCGGGAGTTCTATTTCTTCTGGGACTCCATGCGGTCGCTCCGCGAAGGGCTGAGGGGGGAAACGACCAGCTTTGTCGGTGCTCCCGAGGGAGATTTCTACCGTTTCTTTGGTGATATCTCGGGCACCAACATGGAAGCCCGCGAAAGCGAACGCCGGGCTGGTGCGCAGTCTCAGCGTTAGTCTCGGTCAACTTCCGCAGCGGTACCTGAGGTGACTGACCTGTTGACGGCGATCGGCCTCGTCATCGCCATTGAGGGAGGGCTCTACGCGCTCTTCCCCGAGGCGATGAAGCGCTTTATCGCACAGGCCATGGAAATGCCCGCCAATACATTACGAACCAGCGGCCTTTTTGCGGCGATTGTCGGCGTATTCTTGGTCTGGTTGGTGAGGGGCTGACGCTCAAATATCTTCTGAGTCGATAGTCACGAAGAGTTGACGCTCCGACGTGGCCATTTGCCATGCTTTGGCCATTTTTGGGCCTTAATGTACGCAAGTGAGGTGGCGTCGATCCGATTGAATCGGCACCCGATTAGGATATTATGTAGTTGCGTGCGACGGCGTGTGTGCATAATTGCGTTCTATAAGGATAAGATATTAACGCGGCGGTATTCGGGGACCCGGATCTTGCCCGAGGATTTGGAGACGGATTGGTGACTAACAGACTGACGATATTATTCGCGGCTCTGATGCTGGCTTTCATATTGACGGTGAGCCCGTTGCAAGCACGTTCCGCGCCGGAGAGTTTCGCGGATCTTGCGGCAAAATTGTTACCGGCCGTTGTGAATATTTCGTCCTCGACTGCGGCGACCACGCGGGGGCCGGAAGTCCCCCAATTTCCACCTGGATCCCCTTTCGAAGATTTCTTTCGTGATTTCTTCGATCGCAACCGCCCCCAGCAGCAGCCGGCGCCCCAACAGGGCGGGCGCGGTGCCAGTTCCCTGGGCTCGGGCTTCATCATCGATAAAAAGGGATTGATCGTTACCAACAACCACGTCATTCAAGACGCCGTTGAGGTGACCGTCATCCTGCAGGACGACACCCGCCTGAAAGCCGAGATCGTTGGCCGTGATGCCAAAACGGATCTCGCCGTCCTCCGGGTTAAACCGGAAAAAGATTTACCCTTCGTTGAGTGGGGCCCCTCCGACGCGGCGCGAGTCGGCGATTGGGTGGTCGCAATCGGAAATCCGTTCGGCTTGGGCGGATCGGTGACGGCGGGTATCGTTTCCGCCCGTGGGCGCGATATTAATTCCGGGCCCTATGACGATTTTATTCAGACCGACGCGTCCATAAACCGGGGTAACTCCGGCGGTCCGCTGTTCAATATGGATGGTCAGGTGATCGGTATTAATACGGCAATTTTCTCTCCGACCGGCGGTAGTATCGGTATCGGATTTTCGATCCCGTCTGCAACCGCGCGGGGCATCGTCAGCCAATTGATCCGATACGGTCACACCCGGCGGGGCTGGCTCGGCGTCAGAATTCAATTGGTTACGCCGGAGATCGCCGAGAGTCTCGGTCTCTCCGACGCCTCGGGCGCGTTGGTCGCCGCCGTGACAAAGGAAAGCCCTGCGGAAAAGGGCGAGATTAAAGCCGGCGATGTGATTTTGAGTTTCAACGGCAAACCTGTCGACGAAATGAAAAAGCTTCCGAGGATTGTAGCGGAAACCGAGATCGGCAAACCCGTCGCTGTGGAGATCTGGCGTAACGGCAAGAAGGTGGAGGCCGAAGTTGTTGTCGGCGAACTGCAGGAGGAAGAGGCTCGTGCTGTCGCACGGCTGCGCGACAATGACGAACAGGGTGGTGACTCCCAGGCGATTGATACCTTGGGACTGACCCTGTCGGCGATTGACAGCAAACTGCGGAAACAATTCAGCATCAAATCCGGCGCCAAAGGCGTCGTGATCACTAAGGTCGACCCCAAGGGCGTGGCCGGCGAGAAAGGTTTGCGGCCCGGCGATCGTATCGTTGAGGTGAGCCAGACTGAGGTGAACAGCCCCAGTGAGGTGGCGAGTAAAATCGATGCCGCGAAAAAGGAAGGCCGCAAATCGGTGCTTCTCCTCCTTGAAGGTCAGAGCGGACTGCGGTTTGTCGCCCTTCGCATCGCCGATGAACCTGAAAAGGCACCGGAAAAGACACCGGAAAAGTAAAAGAATCGGCCCTTAGGACCGGAGACTGGGCTGGTTTTGCGTGACGGTCAGGGGTAGGAATACGCGCAGCATTGATAGTAAGGAGCTGATGCGTGAACGCCTCCCCGCCCAAATCTTGGCCCAATTCTTCCCCCAATTCTTCGGCGGGCTTTTTGGTCCGGCCCTTCGCGGCCCTTCGCCCAGCGTTCCAGCATGCGCAAGCGGTCGCCGCGCCGCCCTATGATGTCGTCAATTCGGACGAAGCCAGGGAAATGGCTGCGGGGAAGGAGTGGAGTTTCTTTCACGTTTCCAAGGCGGAGATCGACCTTCCGCCCGGCACAGATCCCTATGGGGATGCGGTCTATGCCAAAGCCCGTGAGAATTTAGATCGGATGATCGATGGAGGCATCTTGGTCCGGGATACCCAGGAAGCCTATTACATCTACCGGGTTCAGATGGGCGATCATCAGCAGACCGGTGTTGTGGCCGCGGCTTCCGTTGCCGCGTACAAGGAAAACCGTATCCTCCGCCACGAGTTGACCCGTCCGGCCAAAGAAACCGACCGTGTCCGCCAAATCGAGGCGGTTAATGCCCATACGGGCCCGGTGTTTGTAACCCATCGGCCCAATGCCCGGATTATGGCGATCATTGAACGGGCGACGGCGTCAGCGCCGGACTGTGCGGTGACGGATGTCGGAAATGCCGATCATACAATTTGGGTGATTGATGACGCGGCAGAGGTCGCTCAAATGACGGCCGCCTTCACCGAGGCCGGCACCTTGTATATTGCCGATGGGCACCACCGCTCCGCCGCCGCCGAACGCGTGGCGGATGCGCGACGGTCGGCAAACGATCAGCCAACGGGTGACGAAAATTATGAGACTTTTCTCGTCGTCAGCTTCCCCGACGATGAGGTTCAAATTTTTGACTACAATCGCGTCATTCGCGACCTCAATGGCCAGGAAAAAGAAAGCTTTCTGGAAGCCGTCGGTAAAGCGTTCGACGTCCAGCGGTCGGAAATCCCGGTTCGCCCGTCCGCCCCCCGGCAGTTCGGCATGTATATGGATGGTGAGTGGTATCACCTGAAACTCAGCGCCGCTCTCGCGGACGATCTCCCGCCGGTGGATTGCCTCGATGTCAGCCTTATGACCCGTCATTTGATCGAGCCGATTTTGGGGATCACCGATCCCCGGGTAGATCCCCGCATCGATTTCGTCGGTGGCGCCCGTGGGTTGGAAGGGCTGGAAATCAGGGTGGACGGTGGAGACTGGGCGGTGGCATTCTCTTATTATCCGACATCGATGGCGGATCTGATGGCGGTCGCCGATGCCGGCGAGATCATGCCGCCTAAGACGACCTGGTTTGAGCCGAAGCTGGCCGACGGTTTGGTTTCTCTGGTGCTCGACTAACCCGCCGCCGTGGTGTGAACGACGGGCCGATTATGGCTTCAACAAAACAACCTCCTGTGATTGTCATTGCCGGCCCGACGGCGTCGGGCAAGTCCAGGCTCGCGCTGATGATCGCCGGGCGGATGGACGCAACCCTCATCAATGCCGACAGCATGCAGGTCTACCGTGAATTGCGTGTGCTGACGGCCCGGCCCTCGAAGGATGACGAGGGGAAGGCACCCCATGCGCTGTACGGCGTGATGTCGGCGGCAGACGCCTGTTCGGCCGGCTATTGGTCGCGCCAGGCTGAGACGGCCATTAACGCCGCCCGAGCGGTAAATCGAATTCCGATCCTGGTTGGCGGAACCGGGCTGTATCTCAAGGCCGCGACCGTGGGGTTGGATGATATTCCCGATGTGCCGGACGATGTCCGCCAACGGGTCCGGGGGCTGCACGAGGAACTCGGTATGGAGGCGTTTTTCGATTTGCTGCGGTCAAAAGATCCTATGATAGCGGGGCGGCTATCCCCGACCGACCCGCAGCGGGCTATCCGCGCGCTGGAAGTCCTGGAGGCAACGGGGCGCTC
>JAQCKY010000172.1 GCA_027592155.1 Pseudomonadota bacterium | reverse complement strand
ATTCGGTACGGACCCATCCCAATATCGGCGATTTCCCGCTCCCGGCGTTGGGCCAACTCGCCGGTCTCGGTGAGCTTGGCAAACTCGGCTCTTTGATCTCGCCTGAACTCGGGTCGTCCTTCCGGCTCAGTGCGGTGTCGACCGATATGCCGTTGGTCGTTGATGGACCCCGGGATTACGGCATCGAAGAAGTCTGCGCGAATTGTAATATTTGCGAGCGTTTTTGCCCGGGTGATGCCATCAAGCCCGACAAACAAACGGCCAACGGCGTTGCGCGATGGCGTGTCGATACACCGGCCTGCGAGCCCTATTTTTTCCGAATGCATGGCTGCAAGATCTGCTTGTCCGTCTGCCCTTATAATGCCCGGTCGGCGTTCAAGGAACAGTTCAAGCCGATGGCTAGAGACATCCGCGATGCGAAGGACGCCAAGGGCATGATGAAACTAATCGCCGAACGTACCGGCATCGATTATGAATTGTTGGATTATGATCCGGCGGCGGAGGGTGTCATTGAAGAGGGCCCGAACGAGGTGGCCCGCGACGCTCAGTATCAATCTTCCGGTTCGGTGGAGAAATAAAGCGGGAAGCCCGCCCGCTGGCCGGCTTCTGTGCCTTCCTTAAGGGCGTCGTGCGTCGGTAGAAGAGGGGGCGAAAGGGCTCTCTTAAACCCTTAACGACACCGTTTGTGTCCGATGTTAGGACTTCACCTCGTGCCTGAATGTGAACTTGGTCGTGGTCGCCGGTGTTAGTCAGGGTATGGACGATATTACCGAAACCATCCTCGCCTGCCGCTGTAACAAAGCGCCCGTTGCTCGTGACTTGCCAGTTCTGCACCGATAACCCATCGTAGCCGCGTGGCGCCAGGCGCATCGATTGTATCGAATAGGTTACCGCTGGATCGTAACGATAGGTGGTTTCGTGGGTGATGGAGAGATGCATAAAGGATGCTCAGATCAAATAATCGCGCTGGATTTGTTCGCCCAGCTCATTGTTGCGGCGGACGAAATCGGTGAGGAATTCGTGTAGCCCTTGTTTGAACACATCGTCCGTGCGGCAGTAGGCGAGGTCGGCATAGAGCGCATTTGCAATTCGGAGAGATTCTTTACGCTCACCATACATGTCCGACAGCCGCCCGAGGTAATCGATCACGCCGCCGAGACACCCGACCAATGAGCGGGGGACCTCGCTGCGAAGGGTCAGCATTTCGACAATCTGCCAAGGCTTGAGGGCGCCGCGATAGAGGCTGTAATAGGCTCGGTTTGCCGTCACCGCGCGAAGGATCGCGCTCCACTGGTAAAAATCCAGGGTGCCGCCAATTTCTTCGTGATCGGGAAGTAGGAGGTGATATTTTACGTCCAATAAGCTGGCGGTATTGTCGGCCCGTTCCAGCAACATCCCAATCATCACGAAAAAATAGGCGTCTCTGCGCAGCATGGTACTGGTCGTTGCGCCGGTAAATTGCATCGACCGCTCTTTCACCCAATCAAGATAGTCGACAATATTCGACGCGGATTCGGCCTTTTGGCGTTGGGCGGGCAGATCGATCCAGGTCGAATTGAGGCATTCCCACATCGAGGTGGTCAGGGCAACGCGAACGGCGCGGCCGTTCGTCCGCGCGTTCTCCAGGCAAACCGGGATTGATGCGGGATGGTCGTTTCTCAGGCCGATGAACTCGGTGACGTTCGCCTCGTTAGCTTCATCATATGAATTGTAGAAATCTTCAGCGCAGCGCGTGATGATTACCGTGGAACTCCACTCGTTACGATCATCTTCACCGGGCATAATCGCCAGCCGATGCCCGATCTCAAGCAGCCGTGCGAGACTTTCCGCCCGCTCTACATAGCGGGACATCCAATAAAGATGATCGGCAGTTCTACTCAGCATCGTGGCCTACTTTTCATTGGGATCCGGCCGATCATTTATTACCCAGGTATCCTTAGTGCCACCGCCCTGGCTTGAATTTACAATAAGGGACCCTTCCTTCAGGGCAACGCGAGTCAAACCGCCGGGCACGATTCTCACCTCATCGCCGACGAGAACGAAGGGCCGCAGATCGACATGCCGGGGGGCGATTCCTCTCTCGACATAGGTCGGCACCGTGCTGAGGGCCAGAGTGGGTTGGGCGATAAACCCAGCCGGATCGGCCTTGAGCCGCTCCGCGTAGGCCGCGATCTCGGCCTTTGTCGAGGCCGGACCGACCAACATGCCGTAACCGCCGGAGCCATGAACCTCCTTGACCACGAGTTCGCTCAGGTGCTCGAGTGTGTATTTGAGATCGTCTTCTTCAGAACATCGATAGGTCGGCACGTTCTTAAGGATTGGCTCTTCGGACAAATAGAAGCGAATCATGTCGGGCACATAGGTATAGACCGACTTGTCATCGGCAACCCCGGCGCCGACGGCGTTTGCGAGCACGACGTTACCGGCCCGGTAAGCTGTCATCAGACCGGGCACGCCGAGGGCGGAGTCCGGATTGAAGGTGAGGGGGTCGATAAAGGCGTCATCGATACGGCGATAAATCACGTCAACCCGGCGGGGGCCCTGCGTCGTCCGCATATAGACGACGTTCTCGTCGACATAGAGGTCGCGTCCCTCGACAAGATCGATACCCATGCCGTCGGCCAGGAATGAATGTTCGTAATAAGCGCTGTTGTAGGAACCCGGTGTCAGGATAAGCGGAGCCGGTTTCGTTTTCCAGTGGAAACGTTAGCCGATACATGCAGAGAGTCAAACAGACATTTTGCAACGCAAAATGACGCGGGCCAACGATTCTCTGATTTTACTCCGCCGCTTCAGTCTGAACCTGGCGGGCTCTGCCGCGGAAGTGGGGTATTACCTCCGTCGCGAAGATCTCCATGTTCTTTTTGGTGAGTTCGTGGGGCAGCGTGCCGAACTGTAGGATGGTGCAGAGCTGACCTAAGCCGACGCGGTCTTGGAATTCCTCGAGCCGGGCGCGAACGGTCGCCGCGCTGCCGTAGATGAACATGCCGAGCTCGTTCATCCGCTCCATCTCCTTGCCGCCGCCCAGCATCTCCCGTTTCGCCAGGGCGATCGCCTTAAGGGAGCTGATCGAGGTGTAACCCGGCGGCAAGAGCAGTTCGTTGGGGATGCGCAGGAATTTGTTAAAAAATGACTCGATGTGGGGTTTGGCTTCCCGGGCGGCGATCTCATCGGTCTCGGCGACATAGATGGGAACGGCCAGTCCAAGCTGGCGGTCCTCGGCTTCGTAGCCATAGTCATCCTCGGCGACCCGGCGGTACATCGACATGAAGGTCTCGACCGCCGAGAAGGGTGAATAGACGTTGAGGTAAGTATACTTGCGGTCCGGATGCGCGGCCCAGCGGATGGTCTCCTCGGAGCCTTGCGACGGGATCCAGACCTCTGGGTGCGGCTGGGTGTAGGGGCGCGGCCAAAGATTCACATATTGCAGGTGATAATGCTTGCCCTCAAAGGCAAAGGGACCGGTCTCGGTCCAGGCGCGGATGACCAAATCATGGGCTTCGTGGAAGCGCTCCAGCGAGAAGGCCGGATTGACTCCCATGGCGTGGTATTCGACGCCGAGCCCGCGCACGAAACCGGCGATGAAACGCCCGGCGGTGATGTTGTCGAGCATGGCGAACTCTTCGGCCACCATCAGAGGATTGTTGACCAGGGGAAGTGCCCGGCCGAGCACGCAGACTTTGGCGTTCTTGGTGTTACGGGCCAGCGCGCCGGCGATGACACCGGGGGTCGGCATCAGGCCGTAGGCGGTCTGATGATGCTCGTTGACGCAGACGCCGTCGAAACCCAGCTCATCGGCATATTCGAGTTCGTCCATATAACGGGTGTAGAGCTTATGGCCTTCCTTGGGGTCGTAATAGCTGTTGGGCAGAACCAGGTTGGCGGAGGCGTACTTCTTGTCGTAATCGAGATCCAAGGCGCCATAGGGCATGAGATTAAAAAAGAAGAAGTCCATTAGGCGGCTCCTTTGGTAAATGTGGTGAGGCGACTCAGGAAGGCGTCTCGGGCCTCGGCCATGGGTACGTGACCGCAGTTCTTATAGACCTCGAGCGCCGAGCCCGGGATCAGCGCATGATAGGCATGGGCGTAAGGTTCGGGGAAGATGCCGTCGCTGTCGCCCCAGAGGATGAGCGTCGGCAGGGTCAGGCGGTGCAGCCATTTTTTGAGGTCGGGGTTATGTAAGCGCGGCGACCAACACAGCCTGGCGGCCATCTGGCGGTTTTTGAGAATAGTTTCGATTTCCGCTTCGTCCGGCTCATGGGCGAGCATCTGATCGATGAAGGGGTGCTGGGCAAAAGCTTTAGTGACGGTCTCCTGCGGCGACCAGGCGAACAGGTCACCCATCGGTGTGCCGTCGACCCGGATGCCCGCGGCGGAAATCAATGTCAGGCTTTTGAGACGGGTCGCGTTGCGGATGGCGATCTCCGCCGCGATCCAGCCGCCCATGGAATGGCCCGCGAGATGGAAGCTATCCAATCCCATTGCCTCGATAACATCGAGGTAGAAATAAGCGACGTCCGAGATATTATCCATCCAGTCCGGCTGATCGGTATCGCCGAAGCCCGGATGGTCGGGCAGGATGACGTGATAATGCTCGGCCAGCGCCTCCATGATCGGCAGCCAGGAGGCGCTACCGTTGGCGCCGTGGAGCAGCAGCAGTGTTGGCCCTTCACCGGCGCGGCGCAGGGTTAATTCGACACCGCGGACCGCCAGGGTTTCGGTCTTGATCTCAGGCATTAACGGGTTCCTCTAATCGGTAAAGTGAGGCATGACCTCGGTGGCGAAGAGCTCCAAGGAGCGCATCTCTTGCTGGTGGCTCAGGCTGCCCCAGGCCATCTCGAAGGTGATGAAGTTAAGCGCCGTTCCGGATGCGGCAATCTGTTCGGTAAGGATTTGGCGCACGGTCTCGGGAGAGCCGCAAATGAGCTGGCCTTGTTTTCGGCCATCCTCGGCGTTGTCGATGATGCGGCCCGGTTTGGCACGCCAGCGCGTCCACAACTTCGACAGATTATTGTAAAAGACTTCGTAGGCCGGCCCGGTGATGCGGTGGGCTTCTTCGTCCGTATCGGCGATCAGCAGATTTCGCATGCAGCCGATCATCGGCTCGTCGGCCTGACAGCCGAATGCGCGGCGCTCATCGGTGTATTTGTCCCACCTTTCGCGGTAAGCCTCGGTGTTGGCCTTGATGGCTTGGGTCGGACCCAGGGCGACGCCGTGGAAGCCGCGCTTTGCGGCATATTCCTGACTGTCTGGGCCGCCGATGCCGTGCCACAGCGGCGGGTAAGGCTTCTGAAATGGCTTCATCTCCATCGGGACTTGGCGAAAGCGGTATTCGCGGCCCTCGAAGGTCAGTTCGTCGTTGGTCAGACCGGCGAGCAAGGCCTCTAAAACCTCGTCGAACTTGTCATATGAATCGTTAGGTGTGATGCCGAAATAGCCAAGCTCGTAGGGGGAGATACCGCGGCCGACGCCAAGATCGAGACGCCCGCCGGACATCTGATCCAGCATGCAGACCTCTTCGATCAGGCGCAGGGGATGATAGAGCGGCAGCAGATGAACCAAGGAGCCAATGCGGATGGTCTCGGTGGCCATCGCGGCGGCGCCGAGAAAAATGCCGGGCACCGGCGCCATCCCTAAGGGTGTCCAGTGATGCTCCGCCACGTGATAGCCATAGAAGCCCGCCTTCTCGGCGGCCTGGATCAGTTTGATTCGTTCTTTGTAGATGGTCGTCGGTTTCTCGTCGTAAAGGTCGATATGGTCGAACCTGGCAAATTGCATGGCATTATCCTTCCTGTTTTGCGCGTCCTCTTTCGGGACGTGGTTTATGCCCTAAGGCACGTAAGCTTCGAGGCCGTCCTCCTCTGTTAGACCCGCATCGGTACCACGGAGCTCGATGACATTGAGGTCGGGGTCGCG
>JAQCKY010000171.1 GCA_027592155.1 Pseudomonadota bacterium | reverse complement strand
GTCTGTGCCGCCTCGATGACCGGGGCCTGGGCCGAGACCGCGGTTGTCGAGGCAAACGACGTTCATGTCATCCCCGATAACATGTTGTTTGAGACGGCGGCCGCCTTTCCGGTGGTCTATGGCACCTCCCATCTCGGCCTCGAGGCGCGGGGCAATTTGCAGCCGGGCGAGACGCTTTTGGTCTTAGGCGCCGGCGGCGGGGTCGGACTGACCGCGGTTGAGATCGGCAAGCGCATGGGCGCGACGGTGATCGCGGTTGCCGGGAGCGACGAGCGGCTGTCCGCCGCGAGCACCCAAGGCGCGGATCACCTTATCGATCACCGCAGCGAAGACATCAGAGACCGGGCCAAGGAACTCACCGGTGGCCGGGGCGTGGACGTGGTTTATGATCCGGTCGGCGGGTCGGCCTTCGACGGGGCCTTCCGCGCGACCGCCCGTAATGCCCGTATCGTCATCGTCGGATTTGCCAGCGGCGAGGTGCCGCAGATCCCCGCCAACATCGTTCTGGTCAAAAACCTGACCGTCCATGGTTATGTCTGGGGCGCCTACCGGGAGTATGATCCGGAAATAATGCGGGCCTCCATGGCGACATTGTTGGGCTGGTATGAAGACGGCAGCCTCACACCGCATCCCCCAACTGTCATGGCGCTGGCCGACGCAAAGGACGCGGTGAGCGCGCTGGTTGAACGCCGGGTGACCGGCAAAATCGTACTCCGTATCGAGTGATCATGACGGACGATCAGGTCACCGATCAGTATGAGAGTTTCCCCTATCCGGCACGCGACCCGGCGGACGAAAAAAGCCGCCTGATCATCGGCTCGCCGAGCAACCTGCTTGAGCTCAACCACTATGTCTTTGGGGGACGGCGCCGTTTCGATCAGTCCTTTCGCACCCTGGTGGCCGGCGGTGGCACCGGCGACGCCGCCATCATGCTGGCCCAACAACTGGCGGATACAGGGTCTGCGGGAGAGGTCGTCTATGTCGATTTGTCGCAAGCTTCCCGTAAAATTGCCGAGCAACGGGCAGCCATGCGCGGGCTGACAAATATCCGTTTTGAGACATTGTCGATTTTGGCGCTTCCCGATGCCGGGCTCGGCGAATTCGATTACATCGATTGCTGTGGCGTCCTTCACCATCTGGCGGAACCGGAAGCGGGGTTATCCGCCTTGGCCGCATTGCTGTCCGACGGCGGCGGCATGGGGCTGATGCTTTACGGCGAGCTCGGGCGGACCGGTGTCTATCCGGTTCAGGAGATGATGCATGTTTTGGCGGGTGACGATAAACCGGCTGACCGGCTGGCGCTCGGCAAACGGCTGATTGCGGCGCTGCCCGACACCAACTGGCTGAAACGAAACCCTTTTGTCGGCGATCATCTTTCCGGCGGCGACGCCGGTCTCTTCGATCTTTTGCTGCACAGCCGGGACCGCGCCTATCGGATCCCCGAAATCGTAGCACTTATGGAAAGCGCCGGACTGGCCATAACCGGGTTTATCGAACCGGTTCGGTACGATCCGGCCAGCTATAGCAACGATCCGCAAATCCTAAAACGCCTGGCCGATTTCAGTGCCCTGGAACGTGCCGCGTTCTGCGAGCTTTTGGCCGGCAACATGCGTACCCATGTTTTTTATGCCGTACCGAAGGATCGGGCCGCCGGTGCGGTCGCTATGATGTCGGACGACTCGGTGCCTTGCCTTCGAGATCTGGACGGCGCGGCCTTCGCAAAATCCTATAAACCCGGCACGGCCATGAGCGCCGAGATGGACGGCATCAAGTTCCGCCGGCAGTTACCGCCCCTTGCCGGCGCCATCGTTTCCCGCATCAACGGTGAATCTTCCCTTCAGGAAATTCGTCAGAGCCTGCAGTCCACGAACCCCTCGTTGGAGCGAGACGCATTCATGCGGCAGTTCTCAGAACTCTTCGATGCCTTAAACGCCTTTGGTAAACTTTACTTGTCCGCATCCTGAGGCAATTTGGCGACGGAGTTCCCTATGTTAGGCTTAAACCGATCCGGATAAGAAAAGAGAGAAGACGTGCAAAAGTGGGAACGGCGTTTGAGACTTTGGAGCGGCTTGGTCGTCGCGCTCTTTGTCATTCCTCACATCACCAACCACGCGCTGGGCCTGGTCTCGATGGAGGCGATGGAGGCGACCCGGAAGGTTCTCGCCGTCATCTGGGCGGGACCGCCCGGTGGACTATTCCTCTTGCTCGCCTTTCTCACCCATTTTTTGTTATCGCTGCTGGCCTTGTTCAAGCGCAGCACCATCCGCATGCCGTCCTGGGAAGCGCTTCAGATCGGGTTGGGCATTGCCATCTTCCCGATGATTCTCGCCCATATCGCCGGGACGGCGGTTGCCGGACAAATGCTGGGGTTCGACCCCAATTATGAATATGTGATCACCGCGTTATGGGTGGCCGCGCCTGGAAAAGGGATTCAGCAAACCATCGTCCTGGTGGTGGTCTGGGCCCATATGTGCGTCGGGCTTCACTTCTGGCTGCGGATTTACGACTGGTACCGGAAATACAGTCTTTATTTCTACACCGCCGCAGTCCTAATCCCCGTTTTGTCACTGCTCGGCTTTGCACGGATCGGCCGGGAGCTTGCCGAGAAAGCCGCCAACGACCCAGGATTTCTCGGACGTGTGTTTGAGCCCATTACCAAGAGCGATCCCGATATGGTGTCCGGAATCCTCTCCATCGAATTCAACGGCTGGATCGTCTTCGCGGTGCTTGTCGGGATCGTATTCCTGGGCCGGATCGGCCGTCGGATCTACCGCAACCGGCATGGCATCTATCGGATCGAACTGGAAGACGGCCGTCATGTTTCGGCACCGGTCGGCACGACGATATTGGATGCCCTTCGGGATTCAGGCATCGATCACGCGGCGGTGTGCGGCGGCCGGGGGCGCTGTACCACCTGTCGCTGCCATGTGGGGACTGCGACCGAGCATCTTCATATGCCCGGCGAGGTGGAGCAGAAAGCGTTGAATAGGGTTGGCGCGGATCCGGAAGTCCGGCTGGCCTGTCAGACCAGGCCGAGGCGGGATCTCAGCATACGGCCCCTGCTGCCCCCCAACGCAACGGCACGTGACGCCGGGCGGCCCGGTGGCATTCAGGGCCGGGAGCAGGAAGTGGCCTGCATGTTCATCGACCTTCGCGGCTCGACCAAGCTGGGCGAAGAAAAACTGCCTTATGATGTGCTGTTCATCCTCAATCAGTTTTTCGCGGAGATGGCCGCTGCGCTGTCGGAAACCGAAGGACATTATTCCCAATTCACCGGAGACGGTTTGATGGCTCTCTATGGGCTCAAAGGAACGGTCGGCGAGGCTTGCCGGAATGCCGTCGAGGGCGCCATCGCCATGTTCGACAAGCTGGATACCCTCAACGAGCGGCTCGTCGGCGAAGTCAAAGAGCCCTTGAAGATGGGGATCGGTATCCACGCGGGCGAGGCCATCGTCGGCACGATGGGGCCGCCGACGGCGCAGACCTTTTCGGCCATCGGCGACAATATCAATATCGCGGCACGGCTGGAATCCCTGACCAAGGAGTATGGTGTCCGGCTCGTCATCTCCCATGCGGCGCTGAGCAAGGGTGGGCTCGCCCTGCCCGATCATCCCCAACGTCAGGCCGAGGTGCGGGGCCGCGATGAAACCATCGCGATTTATGCGATCGACGATCCCCGCGACATCAAACGCCTCGCGGATGCCTGACCACGATCTCTGCTTTCGGGCGTGAGCGTAGGCGCAGGAGTTGACCGACGAACTGGTGGCCGAACCGGCGCTCGAGTTCTTCCGAGGTCGCCTTCTCGGGATCATCCCAAAACCATCGGCACGCTTCCGATTCTGCCTCGTCCCGGCTGACACCGATATCCTTCAAAAGATGATCGTCCAACCGGGCGAGTTCACGGCGTCCACGGCTGAGCTCGATCCAACGGCGTACCGTTCCGAACAAACCCCGCTTGGTGCCATGACGGGGAGTTCCAGAATGGGCGGGCCAGAGATCGGCGAGCCGGCGTGGCTCATCATCGGGAGATTGGTCGAAGGGCATAACAACACCTGTTGAGCTTAGAGGTAATACAACCGCCACTATCCACTTGGCAGCGTCAGACCCTTTTATCGATCAATCGAATTGATTAATCCAACGAATAGTTTTAATACATACAAGTAGATATTCTAATGATAAAGCGATCCTAAAAATGGACATTAACCTCCCAACCGACGTGCTCAGGAGCTTCGTCGCCGTCGCCGACACCGGTAGTTTTACCCAGGCGGCGGGGCGGGTTTTTCGCACCCAATCCGCGGTAAGTCAGCAAATTCAACGGCTTGAGGCCAGCATCGGCCAAACTTTGCTGCTGCGCGAAGGCCGCCACGCACGGCTCACGGCGGAAGGGGAATCTCTGCTCGGTTATGCGCGGCGGATTCTCAAGCTGCACGACGAGGCGGTCTCTGCCATTGCCGAGCCCGATATGGAGGGTGTCGTCAGTTTCGGCATGCCCGACGACTATGCGGCGGGTTTCCTGCCACCGATCCTAACCAGCTTCGCGGCGTCCTATCCCCGGGTGAGGCTGGAGCTTATCTGTGAGCCGAGCAGTCAACTGGTGCCTGCCATTCAAAGCGGTGCACTCGATGTCGCCATCATTAGTTGGCGGCAGGGCATGCCGCAGCCTGAGGTCGTGCGCCGCGAACATGGGGCCTGGGCGACATCCAAAGAGCATCTAGTTCACGAAGAGGACGTCCTGCCCGTGGCGCTTTTCGAGCCTGGCTGAACGGTTCACGAATCCGCGCTGGAGGCGCTGGATAAATCAGGACGCAACTACCGGCTCGCTTATTCAAGCGCCAGCCAGACCGGATTGGTCTCGGCGGTGCGCGCGGGGCTCGCGGTAACTGCGCTCGCCCGCTGCGCCGTGCCGGATGATCTCAAGATATTGGGGCCGGAGGATGGATTTCCCATGCTGCCGTCCTACCCGATCGGCGTGCTCAAGAAACAAGAAGGCCGGACCGCCGCCATCGACAGCTTCATCGCCCACGTCATCCGATGCTTCGAAGATGGGACGATTAGCCCCTAGTCCTACTCGGCCGGTTGAGGGATGGCGCGGGGTGGGGTTTCCTGAATGGGTAAATGAATGAGCGCTGAAAGCAGACCTAATCCGATCGAGATTTTCCATATAACATCGTAGGATCCGGTTTGATCGAACACCCATCCTGCCAACAAAACGGAGGTAAACGAGCCCAATTGATGGCTCATAAATACGATGCCAGCCAGTGTCGCCAAATATTTGAAGCCAAACAAATGTCCCACGAGAGCATTTGTCAGCGGCACCGTTGCCAGCCAGAGGAATCCCAGAAAGAACGAGAAGATTAAGACCGTCGTCGGCGTTTTCGGTGCGACAAGGAATACAGCAAAGACCAGCGCCCGCATAAAATAGAGGATGCTAAGCAAATACTTCTTACTGAACTTATCCCCGAGCCATCCGAACGTTAACGTACCCAATAAGTTCGTGAACCCGATTACTGCGATCGCCTGCCACGCCAGCGAAACCGGCATGTCCACGGTCTTAAGATAATTGGGAAAATGCGCCATGATAAACATAACGTGGAAACCACAGACGAAGAATCCGGCGGTTAGAAATATATAACCTCGGTGCCGGCGCGCGCGTTGGAGAATTTGCCAGAGTGTTTCGGTGTGCTCACGCGCAGCCGCGTTCGCGACCGGATTATCACTTGACTTCCCTTTGAGCGCAAATGCCAACGGCAAAATAAATGCCAAAAGCATCGCTAGGATTAGAAACGCATTGTCCCACCCAAAGGTATTGATCGTAAACTGATTGAGCGGCGCAATGAGAATTTGACCACCTGTTCCAGCCGCACCGGCAATGCCGAAGAAAAAGGTTCTTTTCTGCGCAGGAACGTTGCGCGCAACC
>JAQCKY010000170.1 GCA_027592155.1 Pseudomonadota bacterium | reverse complement strand
CGCTCGCCTGCTCTCTGGTCCGGCGGACAACCCGCAACTCCGTCTTCCGCTTATCCAGCAGCGCAATCTCCGCTTCCCATTCTCCGTCGTCGCCGTTGAACAACGACACTTTGCCGCCGACCGGGAGGCGCATCACATTTCTGAGATAATGAGTCTGCTGGTCGGCCAGCACCACGCTACCGCCGTCTCTCAGGTCATGCTCGACAAATAGCCGGACGATTGATGTCATATTATGGGCTCTGGATCGCTCACCCCTGCTGGGGTGGCGCCTCCAATGTGCCGCCGGCCTGCCGCCAGGCGTCGATGCCGCCACCCAGATGGCGAGCGTTTCGGATACCGGCTTCCTTTAGGGTCTCGAGGGCGAGCGCGGACCGTTCCCCGTAGGCGCAATAAACCAGCAGTTCGCGGTCCGATTGCTGGGCCAGAGCCTGAAGCAAGCCGCCGGGCTTGGTGAATTCGGAGAGCTTCAAATAAGGCACATGGACCGAGCCGGGGATCACCCCCTCCTTCTGGCGCTCGGTCGTCTCGCGCAGATCGATGAACAACAGGTCGGGGGAGTTCAACCGCTTGACGGCGTCTCCGGCGGAAACCGTCACACCGACGGCATCCCGCTTATCGGCAGCCAGACCCATGGTCAGGTTCGCCGGGACGGCAACGTCCATCATTTTCGGATTGGGAAGACCGAGATTATCCATGATCTCAGCATAGGCCTCCGCCGTGTCCACCTGCAAACGGGGATTATAGGCTTTTTCCTCACCCACCGTGCTGACCGTATCGCCTTTATAGTCGTGGCCGGGGTAAATCAGGGTGTTGTCCGGTAGGGATAGGATTTTATCGCGGATCGACCGATAGGCCGCCAGCGAATTACCGTTCTGAAAATCGGTCCGGCCGGTGCCGCGGATCAGCAATGTGTCACCGGTAAAGATGCGGTCGGGCAGGCGAAAGCAGTATGAATCGTCGGTATGGCCGGGGGTATAGAGCGCCTCCAGGCATATCCCTTCGACCTCCAACACGTCTCCGTCCGATAACCTCATGGAAACGACATCCACCTGGGCCTGCTCTCCGATTGCGGTCACGCAGCGGGTCGCGTCGCGCAGCACACCCAGACCGCTGATATGGTCGGCATGCACATGGGTATCGACGGCGATGGCCAGTTTGAGGTCGAGCTCATCGAAAAGCTGGAGATAGCGGTCGAGCTTTTCCGCCACGGGATCGATGATGATCGCCTCGGAACCCGGCCCCGCCGCCAACAAATAAGTGTAGGTGCAGGATACGCTTTCGAACAGCTGACGGAATAACATCCCTCTCGCCTCATGGACTATTTTACACAAGAATTAATGGATAATGCCTTTCGAGGCCGGCATTGCCAATTCAAGATTTCTTGTTTTGGCAGCTTCGCCTATTGTCCTTCCATGACCAAGATCAAGGCCACAGAAGCGAGCGACATCCCCGTCGGCAATTGGGTTGACCGTCTGGTCCCCGTGGCGGCCCAACCCTATATGCGGATGGCGCGGTTCGACCGGCCGATCGGGACATGGCTTTTGCTGTTCCCCGGCTGGTGGGCGATTGCCTTGGCCTCCCCCGGATTGCCGAGCCTTTGGCTGGTCGTTCTATTCGGTGTCGGCGCGATGGTGATGCGGGGATCCGGCTGTGTCTTTAACGACATCACCGACCGGCATATCGACGGCAAGGTCGCGCGCACGGCCTTGCGGCCGATTCCGTCGGGCGCCGTCACCGTCTTTCAAGCCGCCGTTTATATGGTCTTTCTGGCGCTGGTCGGATTCGCGATCCTGTTGCAGTTCAACATTTTCGCGATCTGGGTCGGGGCGGCGTCGCTGATCCTGATCGCCGTCTACCCCTTCATGAAACGCATCACCTATTGGCCGCAGGCGATGCTCGGCCTTACGTTTAATTGGGGCGCGCTTCTGGGCTGGGCGGCGGTGCAAGGCAGTTTGAGCGCACCGTCCTATATCCTCTATGCCGCCGGGTTCTTCTGGACCCTCGGTTACGACACCATCTATGCCCACCAGGACAAAGAGGACGACCTGATCGCGGGGGTAAAATCTTCCGCCCTCAAACTCGGCGACAATACGGGCCCCTGGCTCTGGGTCTTCCATGGGCTGGCCATTGCCCTGATCGGCGTCTCCGGATGGCTGGTGGAACTCTCCTGGCCGTTCTACGTCGCCTTAGGGCTCGCAACGCTGCAGCTGGCCTGGCAGAGCTGGGATGTCGATATCGACGACCCCAAGGACTGCCTCGCCAAATTTCACAGCAACCGATGGTTCGGCTGGTGCCTCTTCCTGGGCATCATCGCCGGGCAGGCGGTGGATTAACCGGCACCCCGCGCGACGTCGATAATGCCTGTTGGATCGTCGGGGATGTCATCGCCTCGCCAGGCAACATGGCCGTCGGGTCGCACCAACACGTAAGCCGCGCCATGCAGGGCCCGAAGGTCAGGATCATCCTGCGCGACCACTTCCAGCGGTAGATTTACCGACGCCGCGGCGTCTATGAACGATGCAGCGTTGCCCCCGCCTAAGTTCAGCAACACGAAACCCTTGCCGTAGACGTCCAGGGTCGAGCGGCCGTCGCCCATCCAGGCGTGAGGGGCGCGGGAGCCGGGGCGGGCGTTGGGGTGGCAGACTTCGATCTCGTCCGGCGGTGGGGCTGTGCCGTCGTCGATGCAGATCGGGGAGCCCTGGTAGGCATATCCAATCTGCAGGCCCTCGGTGCGGAACATGAGGCCGACCTTCTCGATCAACTCTTGGCCCAATTGTTGGCGGCGCTCTTCGGCTTCGGGTGTTGCCTCGGCGATGTCGGCGTAATCCTGGAAATCGAGATGGCCGCCGTGGAACTCAGTGGCCCGCAAAACATTCCGCATGCCGATCGGGCGGCGCTCCGCATCGTAACTTCTCAGCAGGGCCGCCCCGCCCCACCCGTCCAGGACGGCGGCCAGCTTCCAACCGAGATCGACGGCGTCGCCGATGCCGGTGTTCATCCCGAGCGCGCCGGTCGGAGAAAGCTGATGCACGGCGTCGCCGGCCAGGAACACCCGCCCGGCATTATAACGTTCGGCGACGAGCCCGCGGCGTTCCCAAAGATTCACGCCGACCCATTCCACCGCATAATCATGGCCGACAGCACGGCGAAGATAGGCTTCGCGGTCAACAGTGTTGAGATCGAAATCGGGCGAAGTATCGAGCACCATCAACCGCCACAGCGCGTTGACCGGATCGACGATGCGAATATTGGCCCAGGCGCCCTCGCCATCGAAGACGAGAAAAAAGGTGGTCGGCGGCACGCCGAGATCGTCGAGCAGGGTGGGCGCCCGAAAATAAAAATGAACGGGATGGCCGAGAACGCCGGGGCCCTCGAGGCCGATCCCGAGGGTCGAGCGAAGGCCGCTCGCCGCACCATCGCAGCCGACGAGATATTTTGCCGAGACGGTTGTGATGCTGTCGTCGGCCAAATCGGTGATCCGGGCGGTGATGCCGTCCGGTGTTTCTTCGAACCCCTCGAAGCGATGCCGATGGCGGAACTCAACACCGGAAAAGCCTGAGGCGAACTCCCGCAAGATGGGGTCGAACCAGAGCTGGGAGCATATCTGCAATTGCACGGGGCTTTTGGGGCCCGACACCTGATCCTTCTTGGCCGGGCGTTTCATCCGGGCCAGCTCAAAGCCGCCAAGGGCCGTGACGAAGGCGATATCCATCGGATAGTCATCGGGAAAAGGGCAGTTCATCACCGCGTCATCGATGCCCCAGCGCCGGCAAAACTCCATCGTCCGAACGTTCACTTCGTTCATCTTCGGCGTGCGGATGATGCCGTCCGACTGCTCCACCAGCAGGCAATCGACGCCGCGCCAGCCGAGATCGCCGGCCAGGGCCAGCCCGACCGGGCCGCCGCCGACGATAAGAACGTCGGTCTCTTTAAGGTGATGGCAGGAATCCGTTACGGCCATAATGGTCAAAGGGGCCGCCGCCTCGCCCTAACCGGCTCCGTTGGAAATATAGTCATCGATGTTGATCTCATCGATCTGGGATGGGTCCAGGAATTCCTCGGCATAGATCTTGTAGACGCCGGATTCCAGGAACAGATCGAACAGGTCGGGGTCGATATGTTGATCGTTGCGCATGAAGCTCATGATCCTCACGGACTCGGAAAGCGTCTTCGGCGCTTTGTAGGGCCTGTCGGCCGCCGTCAAGGCTTCGAAAATATCGGCAATGGCCATAACCCGCGCCGGGATCGACATGTCTTCCCTCTTCAAACGCTTCGGATAACCCGTCCCGTCCATCTTCTCATGGTGGCCACCGGCAATTTCGGGCACCCGGCGGAGATGTTTCGGGAAGGGCAGCGCCTCCAGCATCCTGATGGTTTGAACCATATGGCCGTTGATGGTGTGGCGTTCCTCGGCGGTCAGGGTGCCGCGGCCGATGCAGAGATTATAAATCTCACCCAAATTGTACTTATGCTCCGGCACCTCGATCTTGAAGCCCCATCTGTTATCCGACGGCATTGCGTCCTGTGCTTCGCGGGTGACGATGTGGTCTTCGCGGTCGGCCAGGACCGGTTCCTCGACCGGTAACGAGGGTGGCGCGGTGCGCGCGACCCGCCGCAATTCATCGGCGGAGAGGCCGAGACGATCGTCGATGGTGCGCCACCAGGTCCGCTGGGCAATCTCCTTGACCCGCTCGACTTTGTCATCGCTCATAAACTCGCCGCCGATATTACTCCCGGCGATGAAGGCGTAATCATCGTCCAGTTGAGCGATTTCGGCCTCATAGTCGGTTTTCAGCGCCGCCGCGGCGCCGCCGTCGATCACGGCCTTCAGATATTTAATCTCGGCATCCCGCTTGAGAACTTCAAACCGGGTGCGGATTTCGTGGATGCGGTTGTAGATGGTCTCCAGCTTGGTCGCTTTATCGACGACATATTCAGGCGTCGTGACTTTGCCGCAATCGTGCAGCCAGGCGGCGATGTGGAGTTCGTACCATTCCTCGTCGGTGAGATCGAAATCCTTGAAGCGGGGGTCGTCGGACTCGCAGGCAGCCTTGGTCAGCATCTTGGTCAGTTCGGGAACCCGCTGACAATGGCCGCCCGTATAGGCGGATTTCGCGTCGATGGCGCCGGCGAGCAGTTCGATAAAGGCGTTCATCAAATCCCGCTGCGCCTGCAGGAGGAACTGGTTATTCAAGGTCACCGCCGCCTGGGAGGCCAAGGCCTCGACCAGCGGCTGAACCTCGCTGCTGAATGCGATGACATCGCCCTCGACGTTCTGTGCGTTCAGGAGCTGCAACACGCCGGTGACGTCGCCGTCATGATTTTTCAGGGGAACGGTCAGGAATGACTTGGAGCGGTAACCGGTTCCTTCATCGAATTTTTTGGTACCGGAGAAATCGAACCGGGTCGATTCATAGGCATCTTCGATATTGATGGACACACCGGTAACCGTCTGAGCCTGTCGAACTGTCTTGCTGTAGTTCCGCCATTATCGTTCTTTTGTCCCGTCGTTCGCCGTCCGAGGACTCTACCGGAGACGGCGTAATTTGGGGCCACTCTCCGATTATTAGGTAAATCCCGCATAAATATATAAGAAAGTGGGGATTCGGCCCGAAGGCTACCACTATTTTGTCCCCGGAAGCCTATCTCGGGCTAAATCCCTTCTCAATAGCCCTTTGCCGGGGGACGCTAAAGCGAATTTAAGGGAAAGGAGGTCGATATGCGCTTGACGGCGCGCCGCCATTGCTTTGTGTATAGGCCTCCCGGGCGCGGTCCGGGCGAGGAGTTGCCGATGGCATTCAAAAATCTGCGGGCGTATCTCGCGCAGCTTGAGAAAACAGGCGAGCTCTGCCGCGTCTCGGAGCCGGTCTCGACGGACCTGGAAATGACCGAAATTCAAACCCGGTTACTGGCTGAAAAAGGCCCGGTGGGGTTGTTTGAA
>JAQCKY010000169.1 GCA_027592155.1 Pseudomonadota bacterium | reverse complement strand
GAGAAATGCCCAAATGTAGCCGCCTAACTCGCGCGCTGGATAAGAGGTAACGGTGACGGTGTCCAAAACAGCACTGTCATCCGCTTCCCAGGGAATTCGGACACAGTTACCGTCGCCATCGAACCTGATGCCGTGCAGGGGGCATTGAAGCCCGCCGTTTAATACATGCCCCAGAGAGAGTTTAGCGCTCCGGTGGGGGCAGCGATCCACGACGACCCGCGGGTGACCCTCTGAGTTTCGCCAGGCAACGAGCTCTTTACCCATGACCTTGAACGCCAATGATTTGCCGGAGTTCAATTCCTCGGACTGAAGTACCGGGTACCAATAGTTTGGCAAACCCTTTTCAAGACCAAAGGGAACGTCTCTGACGATTTCAGTTTGTTGGTCGCTGGACGCGTCCATGGTTACCTCCTCCGAGATCATGCCCGCCATTTTGGCCCTTATTGACGATGTCGCCAATGTTCTTGATGTGAAGAATCATAACAGATCGGTCGTCCAGGCATCGTAACCATAGACCCAATCCGGGTCGTTAAACGGATTGTCCGCGGAAATGGCCCCCTGGCGTAACCATTGGTTTTGATGGGAACCCAGTTGAATTTTATGAGCCCGCTCTTTGCGCACTCGTTCATATCTTGCAAGCGCAGTGCCCCATTCTTTGTCTGCCTGAACGCACCGTGACAACACGGCGGCGTCTTCTAGCCCCATCGCGGCCCCTTGCGCCATAAACGGCATCATCGCATGACAAGCATCGCCGATGAGCGTGGCGTTTCCCGAGGACCAATGTTCAAGCGGCGGACGCTCATTGAGGGCGGTGCGCAAAGTGCTGTCACAGGCATCCAGGACGGCCCGGGCGTCAGCATGAAAGCCCGCGAAATACGTCCGCAACATTTCGATCTCGCCGGCGGCCGACCAGGATTCACGTGTATGTTCAGTCTCGGGCATGGTGGCGAAGATAAAAAGTTCCCGGCCCCGGTTTATCAGGAAGGTCACCAGTTGGCATTCCGGGACGGGTCCCCACCATTTGACGAAACTATCGAAATCTTGGCCGGTTATCCGGTCCCTGGCTATAAGTGAACGATAGGCTGACATTCCGGTAAACAATGGGGTTTCGGGGCCAAACAATTCGCGGCGGGTGATCGAGTGAATGCCGTCGGCGCCGATGACACCGTCGGCATAGAGCTGGGTGCCATCCTCGAACTCCAGGCGAACTTTATCGCCTTGGGGCTCCAGATGCTGGAGTTTTTTGCCGAACCGTATCGCCCCCGGTGGAACGGCACTTTCCAGCGCGGTGAGTAGATCGGCCCGGTGTAGGAGCAGAGGCGTGACCCCGTAGCGCTCCAGCGCGGCGGTCCCCAGCTCAACCTTTGACGTGATCTCCCCGGTGTCCCAGTTGCGGCTGATCCGGTAGGCCGGGACGTGCGCGCTGCGTCGAAGATCGTTGCCGATCCCGAGACCGTCCAGGACCTTAACGGCGTTGGGGGTCAGGTTTATCGCGGCGCCGATCCGCTTAAATGCAGTGGCCTGTTCAAAGACGATAATATCAATGCCGGCAGCGCGAAGGGCGAGGGCGGCCGCAAGTCCGGTAATGCCTGCATCCACGACGGCAATCACCGGCGCCGCCATGTTAGAACATCAGCGCCAGTGGCCAGGCGACGAGCGCCGGGATAAACAGGATGATCAGGATCGCCAGGACATCGCAGACCAGGAACGGCACCGCCGCCCGGTAGATCTCGTTCATCGTCGTGCCTTTGGGGGCGACGCCCTTCATCACGAACAATCCCGCGCCGAAGGGAGGCGAGGTGGATCCCGTCTCGATGGCGATGAGATAGAGAACCGCGAACCAGATGGCGTCAAAGCCCAGTTTTTCGACGACAGGGACGAAGACCGGCAGGGTCACCAGCATAATCGGCACCGGGCCCATCACCATGCCGAGCAAGATGACGGTCGTCAGCATGATCCCCACCAAGGCGAGGGAGCTGACGTCAAAGCTCAAGACCAGATTGACGAGTCCTTCGGTCGCACCCGTGAAGGCCAGCATCTGCGTAAAGGCCAAGGCGCCTGAAATGATCAGCAAAAGCATGACCGAAATTTCCAGACTGCCGATGATTGCCTTTTTGAAAATAATCCAGCTCATGCGGCCTCGCGCGGTGGCGAGAATAAAGGTGGCCAATGCCCCCGAAGCCGCCGACTCGCTTGGTGTCGCAAGACCGACAAAGATCACACCGACCACCATGAATATGATGAAACCGACAGGCAGGATATGTAAGGCGGCGGCTTGAATTTTTTCCGACCAGGAGACTTTTTCGACGGCGAACGCCGGTGCAACTTTGGGATCCAGGGTACAACGGCCGATGATGTAAATCGTGTAGAGGACGGCCATGAGGATGCCGGGCAGAATGATGGCGATCAGGATCTTACCAATGGAGATTTCGGCGATCACGCCGAGCAACACCGCCAGACCGCTCGGCGGGATCATGATGGCGAGGCCACCGCTTCCGAGAATGGGCCCGAGAGACATCGGCTTGGCATATCCCCGTTTTTCCATTTCCGGTACCAGGGTGGAGCCAAGCAACGCGATGCTGCCCATGCTATTTCCGGTCAGCGCCGAGAAAAGAACGCCGCCGCCGACGGCCATGAGGGCCAGGCGCCCTTTCAGGCTACCGAACCATTTATCCAAGGCGTTCAGGAGGTCGAAACCAATCCCCGAATGGAACATTATTTCGCCCATCACGAGGAAAAGGGCGACAGGGACCAGCGTGAAGGTACTCAGTGATTCCGATATCTGAATCACCAACTGCAGCATTCCGGGGAAGCCGCCAAAGAACAAAAAAGCGCCGATCAGATTGACGACCAGGAAGGTGAAGGCAACGGGCATGCCCATGAACATGAGGACAAAGAGTGCCCCCATGATGACGGTAAAGGCGACATACCATTCCATGGTCTGTTCTCCCTCTACCAGCTAGTTCTGGTTTACCGCGAGGGGGAGACCCAACGCGGCGCGCACACTTCGGCGCATAAATTGGACGCCGAGGAGAATGAAACCGAATGGAACAATCGCCGTAATCCAATAGGAGTCCGGCGCCATTATTGTCGGCTCTTGGATGTCATTCACAAACTGGTCGATGACGGTCAAAATGCCAAACCAGGTGATGACGAAACAAGCGATGCCGGCGACAATCGACAGCACGATGTGCAGATACCGCGCGGATTGCTCGCTAATGTGATTGAGGACGAGGTCGAGCGCGACATGCTTATCGTTCCCCAATACCCAGGCCGCACCCAGAAACGTCATGTACAGCAGCGTAATTTCACTGAGTTCGACCAGCCAGGGGTTCGAAATATCGAACGCCGCCCGCGTTACGATTTCAGTACAGATTGCCAATGTGATGAGAACAAGGAGCAAGCAAGCGATCCCGGTAAGGAACCAGTTGAGCCGGTCGAACCACTTGGCAGCTGTCGTTAGGGTAGCGTGCATGGAATCATCCGCCGAGATCGGGGTTGGTCTTAAACGCGCTTAACCCGTTGGCCGGTGATGAGACATCATCCCCGGCCAACGGGCAATTCATAACGCGGTCGACGAAACAGAGAAGACTATTTCATCAACATCCCTTGAAGCATTTTGCCTTCTTCAGGGGCTTTCTCGCGAACGGCGGTCCAAGCTGCTTCAAGAACAGTCTTCTTGAATTTAGCTTCTTCGGCGGCCGAGAAACGGACGGCTTTCACACCATCGGCTTTCAGCTGCGCATAGCCGTCCGTGAGACTGGCGTTCCAGCTTTCTTCGTAGGTTGCCGGATCGGCATTGCGCACGAAGTCGATGATCTTCTTCTGAGTTGCCGGCGGTACTTTCGCCCAAGATTTCGGGTTGGCAAGGAAGTGGAAGGTCGCCCGGTAGAAGCCCGGCTCGACATACGCACCCAACAAACCCTTAAACTGTTTTGCGACACCCGAAACACCGGTGGCGAAACCATCGATAATGCCCCGTTCCATGGCGGTATAGATTTCCGTCATCGGCAGCACCAACGGAGAGGCGCCGATGGCTTTCACCGCGGGAGCGATCGCCGGAAAGACCCGGATCTTCAGTCCCTTGAAATCCGCCATGGTTTCGATCGGTTTCTTCAGGAAGATGTGGAAGCGCAACTGCGATACCGGGAGCTCGCCAATATAGACCAGACCCTTAGCAGCATGCAGCTTGGTCATCAGGGCATGATAGCCGGTCGATTTGATCTCGTTATATTCCTTGTCCGAATAGTTGGCGGAGCCCGAAACATTGAGAATTCCGTTGGCATAGCTTGGGCTGGTCAGGGTCAGGTCGACGGAGCCAAGCCGGACCGCATTGGGCTGCTTGAACTGAGGGACGACCTCTGGGCCGCCGCGCCAATCGATCTGAAACTCGCCTTTGAGCTCTTTGTTCAGGCGCGTGATGAAACCGTCAAAGGTTTTACCAATAGGCGTTTTCTTCGGCAGCATTGAAACGAGATTGAGCTTAACTTCGGCGGCGTCCACCACGGGTGCCCCGAAAGTCGTAAAGGCCATGGCAAGGGCCATGGAAGTTACGGCGATTGTCTTTTTCATACGAATGTTTCTCCCTATCGTGAAGCTGTTCTGAGTTGAGATTAATTTGATACTAAGAACGATTGTCACAAAATGCTTATGAATTAAATGGTCGTCAATATTCCAAATCATTATAATAAGGCAATGATCCCAGGCGAAATTATGAGTCCGATTGGACCCTGCGGGTACCATTGACGATAGAAGTTGGGTGAAATATTTTTACTTAATTGCCCGGTCCAATCCAAGTTCCGCGACAGCTTTAAAGAGTTTTTCCCGGACGAGTTCCTCAACGGCGGTCGGTGTTCGAGAGTCCCGCACCATGATACTGACGGGCATCGCCGGTGTTTTAAGATTAATGTTGAGGGGTGCCAACCCCCCAGAGTCTTCCTCCGGGCCGAGAAAATAGCGCGGCATGATCATGAGCATGTCTGTCCGCATGAGAAGAGATCTCGCCATCAGTCCAGAACTGCACTCAATCGCGGCTGACGGAAGCGCGAGGCCGTGATCGTCAAAGATCGATTTTATGACGGGCCGGAAGCTCGCATTAGGTAGCGGCAAAATCCACTGTTCCTCAAAGACATCAGACAGATCAAGCGCTTCATTCTTTCCTGAGAGGGGGTGTTCTTTACGGGCCAATACGGCCCAGGGTTCGTGATACAGAATGGTTTGGCCCAATCCGCCACGGCCGCCATCTTCAATCATGCGGCCCACAACCATATCCAGCTCACCGTTGCGAAGAGCGGGCAGGAGTTGGGCATGAACGCCTTCATGGATCGTAATGCTTATCCCGGGCCGGTCCCGGGGCAAATCTGCAAGGACTTGTATGAGGGGCCCGCCGGAAACGCTGGGAAGAGCGCCGATTTGCAGTTTACCCACATAGGCGTCTTGAATATCCGCCAACTCATTCCAGGCGGCCCGCATTTCCGCGAGCACGGCCCGGACATGGTCGATAAAAGAAGCGCCGTACTCGGTAACCGAAACCCCTCGGGTTGTCCTGATAAACAAAGACAACCCAAGCGTATTTTCCATTTCCTTGATGCTCTTAGAGACAGCCGGCTGGGTCATGTTCAGGAGTTCAGACGCTTTGAGAATATTGCGCTGTTCGGCGACGGTCACCAGCGTCTGCATCTGGCGCAGATTCATCCGCGACAACAGAAGTCGCTCAAACTCCGACCCGCTACGGTGCGGGTTGATGGGGTCCAAGGGATCAACAGGGCTCATTTCATCAATATAGCATAATCGAATAACAGCGCCCTATTTTTTCATAAGCTTTTTATGACGTTCGTTCATACGATCTTGTTCGGTTCAAGCGCTGGGTTGGCGCCCAGGAAATTTGGACCGCTCGATAATTTTTCCCGGCACAACAGCGGATGGGTGCTCATGTCAGCGAATACA
>JAQCKY010000168.1 GCA_027592155.1 Pseudomonadota bacterium | reverse complement strand
GACATGACCTCTAAACTCTCGAGTGAGCCCCCGGGCTTTCGCCGTCCATTGCCCCAACGTTCGAAGCACGCGCGGAAGGTCTTTGGGGCCGATAATGATCAGCGCCACCAAGCCGATTATGGCGATTTCGGTCCAGCCGATATCGAACATGACAATTGCCGCGATGAGGGGACAGACCGAGTAGTACCCGTCCCCGGTGAATGATTAGCCTTTCGCCGCGCCTTCTTTTTGCTCGTCGACGGCTTTAGCAGACTGCACGTTCGCGGTCTCGGAAGAGTCGTCATCCGCGATCGCATCGGTCTCGTCCTTCATCCCTTTCTTAAAGGATTTCAGCCCCTTACCGAAATCGCCCATGAGCGAGGAAATCTTGCCACGGCCACCAAACAACAACAGGACAATCGCCAAAACGATGACCCACTGCCAAATGCCTAAAGCACCCATAATGAATTACTTCCGAAATTACATTGAGTTTGGATGAATATGGCAGAATCAATGACTTAGAGCAATGATTGGTCACGGAATAATGATCTCACGCCGCGCCGCCTGCGTTTTTATTTGGCGCCCGCCGAAAGCCGCAATATCTTGAGCCGCACCTTATCATTCCCTCAAAATTCGAAAGGATTCCCGACTATGCCCGTCACCACTGTTATCGGCCCCAAAGCCCGTCCCGACGGCTCGTCCATTCCAATTTCCGGCGCCGTCCAGGCCGGGAATATTCTGTATTTATCGGGTCAGCTCGCCATGAATTCCGAGGGCCAGATCGAGGGCAATGATATTGAGGCGCAGACGACGCGTACCCTGCAAAACATTGATGCCACCTTGGCCCAGTGCGGTCGCACAAAAGCCGATATTGCCAAGGCCACGGTATGGCTGACCGACACCTCAAATTTTGCCGGGTTCAACAAAGCCTATGCAGCCTACTTCGGCGACGTCGCCCCGCCGGCCCGCTCGACCGTTTGCTCCGGACTGATGGCGCCGAAGGCGCTGATCGAAATCGAGGTCGTCGTCTATACCGGGTAGGTTACACGATCAGCTGTGTTCGATATAATCCCGCAGCATCGTGGTCTCATTCTCCAATTCATCGACCCGGAATTTGACGACATCGCCGATGCTGATGACCCCGACCAATGCCAGATTATCAATGACCGGGAGATGCCGAATTCGGTTTTCGGTCATTTGCTGCATCAATTCATCGATCTTGTCTTCCAATCCACAAGTGATGACCCGCTTTGTCATCAGGTCTCGGGCAGGTCCATCGAGAACAGTTTCGCCGCGTTCGGCCAAGCCGCGAACGATATCGCGTTCAGAGATAATGCCGTCAACATGACCGCCGTCGTCGGCGATGATGATCGCGCCTATTCCTTCATGCGCCAACACATCCATGACTGCCCGGATCGTCGTTTCCGTCGTTGCCGTAATGACCCGTTGTCCCTTCGTTTTGAGAATTTGAGAAACGTTCATTGACCTTCTCCTTCTGCAGTTACGGTTAAATTATCATCTCTAATGCGACATCAGCACGGGAATGCCTGCGTTATCCAAGACGTGCCGGGTAACCCCACCCAAAATCAGTTCGCGAAGCCGGCTGTGAGAATAGGCACCCATAACCAGCAGGTTCGCGTTGAATTCCATCGCCGCCGCAAGCAACCCCTGCCCGACCGTGCGGTCGTCGGGTTCCACCTCTCGTAATTTGGCATCGACTCCGTGTCGGGCTAAATACAGGGCAAACATCTCTGCGGACGCACCGACTTTTGCGCCGGTCTTGATACTGTAAATTTGCACTGCTTTCGCGCGCTGCAGAAACGGCAGGGCACTGGTTCCCGCCAGCGCCGATTGGGAACTCTGGTTCCAACCAATCATCACACGCCATTCCTTTAACGGAATGGCGGAAAGCGGCTCCGGGACCGCCGGTGGCGCAATCAGTACCGGGCGCTGTGAATCGAACAACGCCGATTCGACAACCATCGTATCCCGGCTATCGCTACGCTCCGGACGTCGGGCAACCACGAGGTCGCAGACAGAGCCGAGCGTCGCCATTTCGTTATGAATGCTGCCTTGAACCATCCGCCAGCTGGCGGTCGGCCGGACGTCCGCAGATGGCCAATCTCGAAACTCGACGCCCTGCTCCATCAGCGCCTTTTTGCAGGCCGCTTCACCGATTTTCGATGCCTCGGCGATCTCCTCCTGTGCCGCCGCCATAATTTCCTGCACGGCGGTCCCATCGACACCCGACAGGGCCGCGCTCATTGGAAAGTCGGTGAATTGGACGCAATCGATATGGGCGCCAAAGCTTTTGGCAATCCAAATCGCCGTCTCCAACGCCGTTGATCCATTTCCCATCGCGGAACTGGACGGCAGCAAAATGCTTTTTATACCCATTGTTGATGGTCCAAAACGCCAGTTTGTCGCTTCGTTCAGGATGAACGGATGCGCGAATTTGCGCCGCGCAACACTTATGCTAAGGCTCTGCCTAAACTGACGCACAATCTCGAACGAACGAATACAGGGCCGTCTAAGGACGGTAGGTGGGTGGCTCCATCTTCATAACCTCCCGGGCTGCATCAACGGAACTCGTCTCAAAATTGATGCCGAGTTCGACTTCGATAACAGCCTGTATTTTATCACAAAACTGTGATTCGGCAAAATTGTGTTTACCGATCAGGCAGCCAATCCTTGAGCCGGGCATGAACCTGAGGCGACATAAAGGTCTCAATCGGGCCCAAAAATGACTTCAGAAAGACAAGTGTTTTAGCGTTGTCCGTCGAAAATTGCCCCAGATTAAGCTCAATCATTTTATAGACGGCCTCGACGAAGCGCCGAGTTTCAGCCTCCACCTTGTCGAAGGCCTGACTGTCTCCACCGCCGACAAATCGGATCGGCTGGTCCATAAAATATCGATGGCGCAGATTGGTATTGTTCAGGGCAAATTGAGCCATCGATTGGAACGTCGGCGGTCTGGTTTTGGGCACCTCCGCGAGATATTACATGGGCGACATCTTGCAGACCAAGAACTCCTCGGAGGTCCGAGCAAGATACAGTTCCTCGTCACGTTCTACGCATCGCAGCGCACATTCATAATCCATGGTGCTGAAATATTTTGCCGTATCGGGGTTGGGCATCACCATAACCGGATGCGGAAAAAAACAATGAGTCACAAAACCGGCTTCGCCCACACGCCAGTTAAGCTGTGTCGGGTAGCGTGTAAATTCCTCACGGTCGACGAAATAAGCCTCTGCGATGGGATGCATCGCCGCCATGCCGAGCGAGACGAGTTGACGGGAATTTAATCCCGGCCAGCCGGGTTTCCAATCACCGATCAGTGCGCCCAAGCTTGGCGACGCCTGCTCCTGAGAGAGGCGCATGAACATAGCGGAGAGCCCCCTCATACCGCCGGTGCGGAGTTCATGCATCCGCCGAAACGCGCCATCCGCGAAGATGAAATCTGAATCCAATAAAACCGCCGCCTCTCTTACTTCTGCCGCGGCGGCCATGACCTGCTGAGCGGTTACCCGCTGAACATTGTGCTTTACGATGGCCGGATCGGAATTGCGGACCGCATCCTCAAGGCTGCCGCCGCCATAGGAAATATCCTCAAAAAAATGCCACTCGATCCGGCAGTAGTTTTCAAGATCGGCAATGCGGGGATCGAAATAGCCACTGGACTCACGATCCGTATAAAGATGGAAGGAGATATCCGCCGGTCTCGAGAGATAAGGAATGTTGTTCGCTGACAGAAGACTGGGCAGCGAGTAGTCGAGAAATTTGGAGACGAATGGTTCCGCCCAGACCGTTACGAAAAAGTCGTAGCGCAAGGGGGATATCTACCGGTCGTTGGCTTGCTCAGGCGGCCCCAGCCCATCGTCACCGTCTTCGAGCTCATCTTCATCCAATACAACCTCTTCATCCTCTTCACCCGAGGCTTCCGCTTCGGCGGCGACCGCCTCTTTCGTTTTACGGTCCAAGGTTGCAATCGCAGGGCGGCTGTCTAGCAAGCCTGCCGCCTTGAGATCGTCCAAGCCCGGCAGATCATCGAGATTCTCAAGACCGAATTGATCCAGGAATCCTTCCGTCGTCCCCCAAGTCACCGGCCGCCCGGGTGTCCGCCGACGGCCACGCGGTCTAATCCAACCGGCCTCAAACAAGACGTCCATCGTGCCTCGCGACAAACCGACGCCGCGAATCTCTTCGATCTCCGCTCGTGTGACCGGCTGGTGGTAGGCGACGATTGCCATCGTCTCAATGGCGGCGCGCGACAATTTACGTTTGGAAACTCTCTCAATCGTCAGCATCGGCGCGAGATCGACCGCAGTCCGAAATGCCCAGCCCTTTCCGACTTTAACAAGGTTCACGCCACGGTTGGCGTAGTCCTCACTCAAATCCGCCAATAGTTCCTTGATCGCCGCACCTTCCGGCAAGCGCTCAACCAGCGTCGCCTCGGTCAGCGGCGTCGCCGACGCAAATAACAACGCTTCCAGCAATCTCCGATGCTGGCCATCCATCACCGCCGGCTCCATAGGCTCATCGACCGCCACGGCGGCGTCATCGATTTCCGTAATTTCCGTGACCTCGGTGATCTCTGAAACGTCTGTGGTCTCAGCGTTCTCGATGATGTCGTTCATGGCTGAACCTCGTTCGCCGCGCTAGGTTGGATATCAACTGCCTGGCGGAATTGGATGGGGCCGAAAGATTGATCCTGCCGAATCTTTAATTTGCCTTCTTTAGCCAATTGCAGCGCCGCCGCAAGTGTCGATGCGAGCGCCGAACGCCGATACACATCCGACCGGAGATTTGCCGGTAAAAACTGTTCAATACTCATCCAATCCCGCATCCCGCCAAGCATACCGCTCAGGCGATGCAGAGCGTCGTCCGGCGACATGAGGTCCGACGGATCGATGCGCAGCGACGTGATTTGCACCCGCCGTGTCTGATCGCCATAGGCTTTCAGGAGATCGTATAATTCGAGGTCGAACTCGGAATGAGAAACAACGGCGAAGGCTTCGGGGGCACCTCGCGGGAAGAAGTCCTGCCCCAGGCGCGGCCGATCCACCAGCCGGCTGCCGCGATCCTGCATCGATTCCAAACGGCGCAGTTGGAACGACAAAGCCTCGGCCATTTCCTCGCCGGTCGGCTCCTCTTCGTTCGCCAGATCCGGCAGGAGAAGGCGTGACTTCAGATAGGCGAGCCAGGCCGCCATGACCAGATAATCGGCCGCCAGCTCCAGGTTCGTCTGGCGAACCCGCGCGACCCATTCCAGATACTGGTCGGCAAGTTCGAGGATGGAGATCTGGGTAAGGTCGACCTTCTGGTTGCGCGCCATCGACAAAAGCAGATCGATCGGGCCTTCATAACCTGCGACGTCGACAACCAGATCGTCGGACGACATCGGCGCCGGCATTTGCCCGAGCCGCACCGGTTCTTCGAAATCTTCTACCATGTCATTCAAAAGTACTTACCCACGCCTGTGAGGTTGCCAATCAACTGGAGCAGATCAAAGGCCGGTTGCCCAATCAGCCACCATAAAATGTTCAGATCCATTCCGAGACTGTCGCCCACCAGTGCCGGGACAAGCAGCAGGACCAATATGATTATGATACCGACCCGTTCCAGCCCCGCCAGTTTTATCGCCAGAGGCCGCGGCAATATGCCGACGGCAACCCGTCCGCCATCCAAAGGCGGGATCGGTATCATGTTGAAAAGAGCTAATAAAATATTGATTAACATCGAATTAAACAGGTTTTTCTGAACCCATTCTTGGGCTACGCCTGAAAACAGCGGCAATGTGTGAAGCAAGAGCGCGGAGAGAATCGCGATCAGAAGATTCGCGCCCGGCCCCGCCGCGGCGACCAGCACCATGTCCCGCCGAGGATGTCGAAGCCGCATGAAATTAACGGGAACCGGCTTTGCCGCGCCAAAGGCCATCGTGCCGCCCGAGGCGAGCAGCAACATGGCCGGCAGCAGGATCGTTCCGAATG
>JAQCKY010000167.1 GCA_027592155.1 Pseudomonadota bacterium | reverse complement strand
CGCTCAAAGTCCGGCAAGGGTCCGAGGGCCGTTCTATCACCCCGGCAAGCGGCGTAATCTTCGCCAACGCCCACGCGGCTACCGACGGAGAGGATCATCGCCGTATCGGGCAACACATCGGCAACCGCCGAGACCACCGCTTCATCGGGCAAGACAATAGCGCCCCGAATATCCCCATCCTCGATCAACCCGGCGATATCACCTGGGGTGAGTCGAAAATTGAGCAGCGCCGGAACCGCGCCCAGCCGCTGTAAGGCCAACAAGACAATCGCGTGATCGAACGTCCCCGGCAGAGCCGTCGCGATGCGTGTCCCTTTAACCACGCCACGGGCCGACAACCCCGCCGCGACGATCTCGATCTCCTCGATCAGCTCGGCATAGGTGAAGGCCCGGTCGTTTTGATCGTCGACCATAGCCAAATGGTTCGGCGTGCGCTCGGCGGCCATCCACACCAGTTGAAAACATGTCTGCATTATTGTCCCCCGTAAGTGCCACCTCATATTTCGACAAGCTCAACATGAGGACCAAAAACGATTCCCTCATCCTGAGCCTGTCGACCTGCCTTCGCCCGCCGAAGCGGGCTTCGCGCAGGCGGGAGGATGCGTTTCAGGCCACCTCCTATTTCGACAAGCTCAATATGAGGATCGAAGCTATTGCCTACGGTAATCTTACCTTCTCCACATTACTGCGGCTTTTTTTACTGAGGAAGTTATCCAGAGCCTCGACAAAATAGGGATCTTCAACCGATTTCATCACGTTCTGAATCTCAAACTCGGTTGCCTCTTCCAAAGATCGCCGCCATCCCATGTGAAAGCTTTCCTTGGCCATGGCTTGTAAATGTGTCGGTCCCGCTGCGAGATCCATGGCGGCTTGATTAACATTGGTCTCGAAGTCTTCATCACCATAAACACGATTTGCGATGTTCCATTCCAAGGCATCCTGCGCAGAAAGCGTTTTATTGGTCATCATCAGTTCCATTGCCCGGCGAAACCCGACGATTTTGACCAGCGTGTACGACGTTGTCGCGTCGTTCGCGAGGCCGATCGAATGCCAGGCGCAGAGGAAATTCGCCCTCTCATGGGCGATCACCATATCGGCGCACAAGGATAGTCCGAGGCCGGCCCCCGCCGCCGCGCCGTTAACCGCCGCCAGCACGGGCTTCGGCATCCGCACAACCCGGTGGAACACCTGATGCCACCAATGGGCCAGTTCCCGGAAATGATCGGCGATATCCTCGATGCCGTCTTTATGGTCGGGGATCTCTTTAAGATTGAAACCGGCGCAGAACGCCTTGCCGGCACCGGTGATCAAAACGCAGCCGACATTTGCATCGCGCTCCGCCTTCATCAGGGCATCGAAGGTTTCTCGCACGCCCTGGAAGTCCATCGCATTGGCAAATTGCGGGAGATTAAACGTCAACCGCCCAACGCCGTCGCTCACCTCATAGAGAATATGTTCGTAGTCATTGTGGGTGCCGTCGGCCATGTCGTCTTCCCCGCTTGTTGATACCAAAGAAATACTGTAATCGCCAAAACCCAAGAATTAAACGGGCGTCAACGGGAAGGGTAAGCGCGTGCAATATACAACACTGGGCGGAACCGGACTGAAAGTCAGCATCGCCGGATTTGGCGGCGGCGGTGGCAGCCGGATGGGATTGGCAGACGGCAAGAGCGCCCGAGAAGCCTCAAACATTGTCCGCACGGCGCTCGATCAGGGCATTACGGTATTCGACACGGCAAGTTCCTATGGCAGCGAGGAAGCCATGGGCCTCGGGCTGAAAGGCGTCGATCGAGCCTCCGTCGTCGTCTCAACCAAACACTTCATCGCCGCCCGGGGAAGCGACTATACCACCGAGGAAATCATCTCCGGTCTCGATAACTCTCTCAAAATAATGGGATTGGACTATTTCGACATATTTTTCATTCACGGTCTCAGGGCGACCCAGTTACCCCGTGCCATCGACGACGTCTTCCCTGCCCTCAAACTGGAGCAGGAGAAAGGAAAATTCCGATTCCTCGGCGCGACGGAAGCGCCGGTGTCGGATCCGAGGCACGACATGGTCCGGCAGGTTACCGAACAAGACCTCGTCGACGTCGTGATGGTCGCCTTCTCGGTACTCAATCAAAACGCCCGCCAGATCGCATTCCCGGGAACCCAAGCGAAAGGCATCGGTACCTATATGATGTTCGTGGTCCGCAATATGTTCGCCTATCACGGACACACCTGGGACACGTTCCGCCGCCTGGCGGACGAAGGAAAGCTCCCGGCCGAATTTGCCGCCGATGAAAACGCCTTGGATTTCCTAATCCGCCCTGACAGCGCCCGCGACCTGCTCGACGTCGCCTATCGCTATGTTCGCGACGAACCCGGTGTCGATGTCACGCTGTTCGGTACCGGCAAGGAAGAGCATCTGATCCACAATGTGGAGTCGCTGTTGGGCCCGCCGCTGCTGGCTGCCGACCGGGAAAAGCTGGATGCTTTGTTCGGGCATCTGGAAGGTGTTGGGTTGGAGTCGCCCCGGCCCAGAAATTAAAGCGGGTCGGCGCTGACCAATATTGCCGCCAGCAAACAGGGCTCGTCGGTCCGCACGCTCCAGGAATGCACGGTGCCGCGCTGGATCATCACGTCGCCTTGTTTGAGGCAACGTTCGCCCTCGTCGAGGATTGCCCATATCTCGCCTTGGAGCACGATCAGGTAATCCACGGTCGCGGTCTTATGCATCATCGGGTCGTCGGAGTCGTCATGGGTGGCATGCCCGGCGCCGATGGAATCGAACGCCTCCTTAGCGTCGGCGCTATCCCGCCAAGCGGAATCGGGCGGGAATTCGACGACCCTGAAAATCGTGCCGTTCCGGGGCGGCTCCAACACCACCGGACGATCGGCGGCGTCGATAATGCCCGTGTTATCCGCGGGCGCGACGCCGGTCACCCAAAGATCGGTCAACGCCAGGCCCGGCATCGACTCCATCTCTTTGACGGCCGTTGCATCGCCTTCATAGATAAAGACCGACTTTCCTTCGTCGTTCAGCCCCGTCACCAGCCGCCTGATTTTCTCAACCATTCTCGTCTCCCATTTCGTTCCCGCTTACGGCCGGACGATCTTGTTGCGGATCGTCCCAATCCCTTCGACTTCCAACTCGACCACGTCGCCCGGTTCCAGATAGCGTTCCAGCTCCAACCCGGAGCCACCGCCGACTGTCCCGGAAGCAATGAACTCTCCCGGATAAATCGTCTCCGATTGACTGATATGGGCGATCAAATCCTCAAATTTCCAATGGATGGAGCTGCTATTTCCCCGGGACCGCTCTTCACCATTCACTCTGACGATGAGATCCAGATCATAGGGGTCAATTTCGTCGGCGGTGACGATGCAGGGGCCGATCACGTTGCCGGTATCGAAATCCTTGCTTTTCGCCGGCCCCAGACCGCCGGGCATCTCCACGGTTTGAACATCGCGGGCCGAGATGTCGTTGAAAATCGAATAGCCAAAAATATGGCCTTGCGCGTTATCTTTAGAAATATTTTTCCCGCCCTTTCCGACAAAGAAACCGAACTCCATTTCATAATCCAGAATATCGGCATAGGTCGGCCATATGACGTCCGCGTCGGTACCGACGACGGAGAACCTATTCCCCTTGTAGTAGATCGGTTGCTGGTACCAGACCTCGGGAATGCGAAAAAGGCCCTGGCGCTCAAACTCCGCCATTGCCGCCTCCGGATCGGGCTCCGCGGCAGCCTTAACCTTACGCAAGATCGCGAAGGCCTGGGTGAGATGTTCTTCGAAACAAAGGCAATCGCGAATTTGAGGCGGCGCCGGCACGGGGGTACGAAGGGTGACTTCGCCGGTCGGAAGCACCGTATTTTCCGGTGGATCGACGATTAAGCCGTAGGCAGCTTCGAGCGCCTCTTCTCCGCCTTCGATCAGATCCAGCATCGAATCGAAAAAGGGATCGATGGTGCCGTTAATCGTTTCATCGGCGGCCGCGAGATCGACAACTTTCGTGGAATCGTCGATCCAGGCGCCTAAACGGTCTTCCCCGGCTTCTCCGACAAATGTTACGAGTTTCATGAATTGATCGCCTCAAGTTGTATTTTTTCCGGCAAAAATACCGGATTTCCGGGACCGCAAACTTCGCACCGCCTAAATCGTCCATTGAAATTCCGCAGCCCAGCGCCATCTGTTAACCAATTGGACATCACGGGTCCATAGCTTAGGTCGTTCCGGACACTAATACATACGTATGGGTGGCCTTTAAACGATGGGTTGTGATGTACGTCACTGTGTTCGGATGAGCGATAAGGCAAGTTGGGACATCGTTCGACGCCTCATAGAGATTGATTCTCTCGGGGCTTGGTGGGGTAAAGTGGGAGGCGGGAATGTTTCCGTTGTCTAAGTTTCGCAGTATGTGGGTGCTGCCAATCGTTACCGCGTTTGTCTTGCGGATGTCTATCTTCGAAAGATGTTAGGCCAGGAGTTTGCCTACGAAATTATCGATGTCTCGACATGGGAGCGCCGGGACTACGTCGCGAACGCTTACCGGAAAGGCAGGGCCTTCATTCTCGGCGATTCTGCCCATCAATGCTCTCCAACCGGCGGGCTGGGAATGCATACCGGAATCTGTGAGGCCGTAAACCTCGCCTGGAAACTTTCTGCCTTGTGCGCCGGCTGGGGCGGTGGGCGTCTCCTCGACTCTTTCGAAGCCGAATGCCGACCAATTGCCAAGCGCCTTGTCGAGAGATCAACCCAGACCTTTAACGCCATTGCCGACCTTCCCGGCGTCGGCGGGATTCGCGACGCTCTCGCCGACCGATCCATCCTGAGCAAGCTTAATGTACCCGAACAAGTAAAGGCTCAGTTCGCCTACCTGAACTCACCGATCTGCGTCACGGATCAACAGCCGACCGACGATCCATTTTCACCCCTGATACGACCGGGCGGTCGTGCGCCGCATTGCTGGCTCGAAGACGGCAGATCAACCATCGACTTGTTCGGCGACCTATTTGTCTTGCTGCGGATGGGTGGAAGAGCGGCTGACCTCGACAGCCTAGTTACAGTGGCAGCCGACCGCGGGGTTCCGCTCAAAATCATCGACATCAAGGAATCGGATGTCGCGGATCGTTTTGGAAGGAATCTTGCGCTCATTCGCCCGGATAGCCACATCGCCTGGTTGGGAGACGTCGTTCCCGATGATGCAGAATCGTTGATCGATCACGTGCGGGGCGCTTAACGCCGCAAAAAGCGATCCCTACCCTTCTGGAACATCAAATTCCACGCGGGCTGCCTTCTTGCGCCGGTATTCGGTGAGATAAGGTATTACCAAGGAGATCGCCAGAAGCACCCAAAGTACGTTGCCGATCTTCGATGAGAAGATCACCAGAATATCACCCTCGGACATTCTCAACGCCCGAAGGAAGAAATTCTCCAGCAAGGGGCCAAGAATGACACCGATCAGAATGGCGGCAACATGATAGCCGGTCTTGCGGGCGATGTAGCCGATAATGCCGAAAACGAGCGCTAAGCCCATATCGAACATATAGGCGCGAGGCACGAATGCTCCGACCAGCGTAAAAGAGATAATTATCGGAGCTATATAAACCGTCGACACGACAGTGATCCGGGACATGTAGCGGGCCAGCGGCAATATGAGCGGGATCATTAAAGCGTAAGTTACCGCCATCGCAGTGAATGGGCCAATGGCGAGTTCAGGCCGTTCCTGGAATAGTTCCGGACCGATGGTGACACCATGAAACTGCAAGACGACCAGCATTATGGCCGCCGTCGCGCCACCGGGAATACCGATTATCAGCAGCGGAACCAGTGTGCCGGAGGTAACGCCGTTATTTGCCGATTCAGGCGCAACCAGCCCTTCGACATGGCCTGTACCATAGAGTTCGGGCGTTTTCGAAAACGTCTTCGACTGCTGATAGGCGACAAACGAAGCAATCGCGGCACCGGCGCCAGGGACAACGCCGATGACAAGCCCG
>JAQCKY010000166.1 GCA_027592155.1 Pseudomonadota bacterium | reverse complement strand
AGCTTCGGCCAGTTATATTGAACGTTCTGGCGCGTTGTGAAGTGGGCGTAATCTTTATCGTACTTCCGTGCGATATGGGCGAGCATACGCATCTGCGTAGCGCTCAACAGCCCATAGGGAATACCGACCCGCAGCATGTAGGCATGGAGCTGCATATACAGCCCGTTGCGCAGTCGGAGATGGCGGAATTCTTCTTCGTTGAGTTTGCCGTCAAAGCGCCGGGTGACCTGGTCGCGGTACTCATCAACCCGTTCGTTGACCAGTGTTTTGTCTATGTCGTCATAAGCGTACATGTTCTATCCCGCAGCCAAATATTTCACGGTCGGCCCGCCGGCCCGTATCTGTTCTCGGTACCGGACGGGCTTTAATCCTTCGCCGGCTTCTTCCACGGCGATCAAATAGGGGGCGACGACGGTGCAATCTTCGACTGATTTCCCGGCCTCGGACAAGAGTTGCTCAGCCTGCGGGTCATCGACGGCCATGCCGTCGCTGAAGTTACGAGACCAGCTTCCGTCGCTCGCGAGGTAGACGATTCCGCCGTCGCTCAGCAGGTTGGCGGTCACCATTTGTAGAGCCACTTGAATTCCCCTTTGCCGGGTGACTTAGAGGGGGGAACTTAGATTACGTATAAAATATTGTAAATAGTTATTAAACACATATTTATTATGTGGTATAAAAAAATTACCGCCCTATTTAGCGGAAAATTGGGCTATATCGACCATATTTCGGCGATTTACCGCCGATATTGCGGAAAATCCCTAACTGCCGTCATCGCATATTATTGTTGGTGACCCGAACATATTAGATCGAAATCGACGGAATCGGGAAATCGGCCCGTTAACCTGCATGACGAATTCGAAAAACACTCGGTTCTTAAACGGGAATAATGAATTGTTGACGTCGGCAATGACGCTAGGGCAAACCAACACTCTACCAACCCGATTCGTGGTTGGGGGACGCGCCAACAAACACGCCCGGAAAGACGTGATGGACCAAGAGGCCGACAGCGCCCCGACCGCCGAAAGCGACGCGTTGATTATGCAGCGCGTCAGCATGGGCGACACCGATGCCAGCCGGGAACTGGTCGACCAGTATCTGAACCGCATTATGGCCTATGCCTACCGGTTGCTGTCGGATGTCACCGAGGCCGAAGACGTTGCCCAGGATGCCTTTCTTCGCCTGTGGCAAAACGCCGACCGCTGGCGGCCGGAAAAACCGGTCATCCATTGGCTGAACCGGGTCACTTATAATTTATGCATCGATCGTCTGCGCAGAAAGCCGACAACGGCATTGGAGTCGATTCCGGAGCCGGTTGACGGGGCTTTGAACCCCGCTGCCGCGCTCCAACAAAACCAAATAGCGGCGGCCGTCGATGCCGCCATTCAACAACTCCCCGACCGGCAGAGAGCGGCGATAGCCTTTGTCCATCAACAGGGGTTGAGCAATATCGAGACAGCGGAGATTTTGGAAATCAGCGTCGAAGCGGTAGAATCGCTTCTCGCACGGGGCCGCCGGACGCTTCGAAAACGTCTGGCCGACTTACGCCCCGACTTGGAAGGAGAGATCTAATGATCGATCGGAAGGAAACCGGCAATAGCTTCAACCTGAAACGGTTGCAGGATTTGCTGGATGCGCGGGGAGCCGACATTGCCAGTTGGCCGGGCGCTGACCGATCCTGGGTAGAGCGCTTAACGGAGCAGGAGCCAATGGCCTCCGTGATTCTGGAGCGCGCCAAACGGTTAAACGAAATCATCGGCCAGGCGCCGACCATTGCAGCGTCGCCGGCCCTCAGGGACCGTATCTTGGCCGCCGCGGATAAATCGGCCCGAGAGAACGTAATTTCCATTTGGCGGATCATCTGGCCCTTCGGGCCGATCTGGCGTCCCGCCGCCGCCTTGGCATTTTCCGCCGCGTTTGGCATTTATGTCGGCGTCGCCGATCCCATCATGATGTTCGGCGCACAGGATCAACAAGTAGCCCAACCCGTGGTGATCGCCGATGAAATGGTCGTCATTGTGGCCTACCGTGATTTGGGCCTAGAGGAAACACAATGACCCTCACGCCGACCAGACGGTGGTCCATCATTTTGGTGGGATCGCTGGCTGTAAATATATTTCTTCTCGGCGCTATCGTTGCGGGGATGACGCTGCGCGGACCCGGCGGATTTGCGGGTTTATTCGCCGCTTCGCCGCCGCCGCCGCCACGGCAGGTCGCGGCCGCCGGATTTGAAAGTTTCAGCATGCCCTTCGCGATGATTTCGCTGGGCGAGGATGTACGGCCCGTCGCCCGCGAAATCTTTAAGGGTTATCGCCGCGAGTTCGGCCAATATCGGCGTGCGCTGGGACAGGGCCGACGTGTCGCTGTCAGCGCTTTGGCTCAACCCGAGTTTGACGCGGCCGCCCTGGAAGGGGCATTGAAGGAGTTGCGGTCACGAGACCTTCTCGCGCGGGAGGTCGTTCACCGATCCATTGTCGAGTTCGCGGCGAAGTTGACGCCGGAACAGCGCAAGCAATTTGCCGAGGCCATCACGGTGCGGGAAGCCGAGCGAATCAAGCACATCAAAGAGCGCCGCCGCCGTTTTAAAGATCGTCAGTCCCGCGATCAGAAGTGACGCGGCCCAAAAGATAAGCCTTTTTGAGCACAGTAATGTGCGGGAGTTTGAGAAATGGTGCGGCGTAAGTCGGTAGTGCTGCTCGGTCTGGGTGCCGTCGCCTTGGCGGGCGCCGCCTTTGCCGGTCTCTCGGGCACGGAGCCGGAGACGCAAACCTATCGTCTGGCCAAAGTCGAACGCGGCAGCATCCTGAAATCCGTCTCCGCCTCCGGCGAACTTGCTTCGGTTGTCACGGTCCAGGTCGGCTCCGAAATCTCGGGACAGGTCTCGGCGCTCAATGTCGATTTCAATTCCGAGGTTAAGGCCGGGCAAGTAATCGCCCGGATCGATCCGGAAAACTTCGAAGCTCGGCTGCGCCAGGCCGTCGCAGAACATTCGGTGGCCAAGGCGACGGTCCAGACAAAAATCGCCGCCGTCAGTCAGGCTAAGGCGAACGTCAATAATGCCCGCGCTGCACTGGCCTCGGCTCAGGCCGATGTGGAACGGGCGCGCGTGAACGCGGCCGACCTAAAACTCGATTTCGAACGCAAGAAACAGCTTCGGGAACGCGGCGTCGTCGCGATCAGTTCCATCGATAAAGCCCGCGCCGCCTGGCAGGCCGCCCAGCAGCAGGTCAAGTCCGCCGAGGCCCAGGAGCTCGCCGCCCGCTCGACGATCAACGCCCGCCAGGCGCAGGTCGAAATGGCCAAGGCGGAAATCGTGCACTCAAAGGCCCTGGTCGACCAGAAAGACGCGGCGGTGAGTGTCGCCAAGGTCAGCCTCGATAACACCTATATCCGCTCGCCCGTCGACGGTGTGGTGATCGGGCGCGATGTCGATGTCGGCCAAACCGTTGCGGCCAGCCTGCAGGCGCCGACCCTGTTCACCATCGCCCAAGACCTCAGCAAGATGCAGGTAAAAACCAACATCGATGAAGCCGATATCGGCCAAATCGTCCCCGGCCAAGTTGCCACTTTCACGGTGGACTCCTTCACCGGGCGGGAATTTACCGGCACCGTGACCCAGGTACGCAAACAGCCGCTCAATGTCCAGAATGTCGTGACCTACACGGTCATCATTTCGGCCGATAACCCCGACCTCAAATTGCTGCCGGGCATGACGGCGAACGTCCAGGTCAAGGTCAGCGACCGGCCCAACGCGCTGAAGATCCCCAACGCCGCCTTCCGCTTCAATCCGCCGGGTGTCGCTCCTTTGACCGCGCGCGCCGGCGGCGGTGGCCCGAATGCGGGGAAAGGCAAATCCAAGGGCGGAAAAGCCAAGCGTCAGGCACAAGCCAAGGCCCGGCTCGACCGCCTCGCCAAGCAATTGTCGCTCTCGGACGAACAGAAGGCCGAGGTCGCCCAGATCAACCAAGGCACCTTTCGCCAAATATTCAACCTGCGCCAGGGCGGTACCAACGGCCCTGAATTTCAAAAAGCGGCGCAACAGCTTCGCGCTCAGGCAACCCAGCAAATTGCCGCAATCCTGAACCCGGAACAAAGGGCAAAGTTTCAGGCCATTGTCACAGCGCGGCAGGCCAATCCGGTGACTCGCGCCCGCGTCTGGGTGCTGGAGGACGGCAAACCCAAACCCGCAATCGTCTTCATCGGTGTTGGCGACGGTAAATTCACCGAAGTCGTTCGCGGCGATATTAAGGAGAACCAGGAAGTCATCATTGGCGAGAACAGCGCCGCCGGAAAGGGGCAGTCGCGTTTACGTTTTGGGTTCTAAGCCATGAGTGATCCCGTCATAAAGACTACCGATCTCACCAAGGAATACCACCTCGGAGACAACGTGGTGCGCGCCTTGCGGGGTGTCTCCATCGATATCGCGCCGGGTGAGTTTGTCGCGATTATGGGGCAATCCGGCTCCGGCAAATCGACCATGATGAATTTACTCGGGGGTTTGGATACCCCGACCTCGGGCAGTTATTTTCTCGAAGGCATCGATGTCTCAAGCTTAAGCGCCGATGAACTGGCCCAGACCCGCAACCGCAAAATCGGTTTTGTCTTCCAAAGCTTCAATTTGCTGGCCCGGACCTCGGCCCTGGAGAACGTGCAGCTTCCCTTGCTCTATAGCCCGACGCCGAAAGCCGAGCGCCTCAAACGGGCAGAGCAGGTGCTCACCGATGTCGGCCTCGCCGAGCGCATGGACCATCACCCTTCGCAGCTTTCCGGCGGCCAGCAACAGCGGGTCGCCATTGCCCGGGCACTGGTTAACCGACCCGCGCTCATCCTGGCCGATGAGCCCACCGGCGCCTTGGATACCCGGACGGGTCTGGAAATCATGGCTATTTTCCAAGGGCTTAATCGGTCCGGCATGACGGTGGTCATCGTCACACACGAGCCCGAAGTCGCACGGTTCGCAGGCCATACGATCCGCTTTCAGGATGGTCTTGTCGTCGATCAGCAACGCATCGCCGAGCCCGCCGATGCCGCCGCGTTACTGGCGACGGAACCGGCGCGAAAGGAGGTTGCCGCATGACATTCGGTGATTCCCTCCACGCCGCCTTGGTCGCGATCCGGGTCAATCTCCTGCGCAGCGTACTGACGGCGCTCGGCATCATCATCGGTGTCGGCGCGGTGATCATCATGATCTCGGTCGGTGCCGGCGCGCAAAAGCAGGTCGACGATTTGATCAAGACCCTCGGCTCGAACCTCGTGCTTGTTTTGCCGGGCACCACCACCGCCAGCGGGGCGCGCGGAGCCCGCGGCTCCCGTCCCACCATCACCGAGGACGACGCCGCCGCCATTGCCAACGAGGTGCCGACGGTGCAGACGGTCGCGCCCATGGTGCGCGGATCGGGACAGTTGATTTTCGGCAATAAAAATTGGTCCAGCTCGATCCTCGGCGTCACCCCGGAATATCAAGAGGCACAGGAATGGCGCATCAAGGAGGGCCGCTGGTTCAACGCCCAGGAAACCCGCGCCGCCGCTAAGGTCGCCTTGGTCGGCGAAACCATCATCGAAAATCTGTTCGAGCCCGGCGAAAGCCCCATCGGGCAGATCATCCGCATCAAGCGCGTGCCCTTTACCATCGTCGGAACCCTGGTGCCGAAGGGCGAAACACCGCGCGGCACCGATATGGACGACACCGTTTTCGTGCCCCTCTCGACCGCCAAGAAACGTCTGGTCGGCGGGCGCCGGCTCTCCGGTAATTTGGTGCATGTCCTCTTTGTCAAATCGGTGAGCGCCGTCGCCGTGGACGACACCATCCGCGACATGACCGACTTGCTACGCCAACGGCACCGTATCCGCCCCGGCCAGAACGACGACTTTTTCGTCCGCAATCTTTCCTCGATCCTGGAGGCGCGGGCCAGTTCGACCCGGGTGATGACGATCCTGCTGGGGGGGGCCGCCTGGATTTCGCTGATCGTCGGCGGCATCGGGATCATGAACATCATGCTGGTCTCGGT
>JAQCKY010000165.1 GCA_027592155.1 Pseudomonadota bacterium | reverse complement strand
CATCCTGGAAATCGAACCCATCGACGGCGCAATCAATCTTGTCCTCGACATCCTGGACGAGGATGCCCCGGCAAAGATTATGGAGGCGCTGGGCGGTCGAGCAGATTTAATCTTGAGCGACATGGCCCCCAATTTCAGCGGCCACGGGGGGACAGATAAGCTCCGCACCATCGCCCTCGTCGAAGCCGCGGCCGAGCTTGCGTTCGAATTACTGGCACCTGAGGGCGGGTTTGTCGCAAAAGTTTTTCGCGGCGGCACCGAACAACAGTTGCTCACCGAGATCAAAAGAAGATTCAAATCGGTGAAACACGTAAAACCGCCGGCGAGTCGCACCGATTCGGCTGAAATTTACCTCGTGGCGCAAGGATTCCGGGGCGACTCCGAATAGAGCGCGAACGAGACCGCCACTTACGGAAAACTGAATCAATCCGCTTGGCAATGCCTCACGCTCGTGTATTCTCCAGCGCCAACTCGTAAGGGAGCTGGCATGGAAATTCTCGACGGATTCACCTTTGACGACATCCTGCTTGAGCCGGCGGCTTCGGATGTCCTGCCCAATCAAACAAACACAAGCACGCGGCTGACCTCGACCATAGGTTTGGGCATTCCCCTGGTCTCTGCGGCGATGGATACGGTCACCGAAGCCAATCTGGCCATCGCCATGGCTCAGGCCGGCGGCATCGGCGTCATCCACAAAAATCTAACCGTTCTCGAACAAGCCGCGGAAGTTCGGCGGGTTAAAAAATTCGAATCCGGAATGGTCGTCAATCCGCTGACGATCGAACCGGATGCAACATTGGCCGACGCCCAATCGCTAATGGCCCAGCATAATTTTTCCGGATTTCCGGTTGTCGAAAAAAGCAGCGGTAAATTAATCGGCATTTTGACCAACCGGGATGTGCGCTTTGCGACCAATCCACGGCAGCCGGTCAGCGAACTGATGACCGTACATACCGAGGGAGCACCGTTGGTGACCGTCACCGAGGGCGTCGATCTCGAAGAGGCGAAAGTTCTCCTCCACAAGCACAGGCTCGAAAAATTGGTGGTCGTCGACGGCCAGTTCCGCTGCATCGGTCTGATTACCGTCAAGGATATGGAAAAAGCGCAGAAATTTCCCGACGCCTGTAAGGACGAAAAAGGCCGCCTGCGGGTTGCCGCCGCCACCGGTGTGGGTGATGCGGGCCGGGAGCGTGCGGAAGCGTTAGTCGATTCCGAGGTCGACGTTATCGTCGTCGACACCGCCCATGGCCATAGCCGAGGCGTTCTCGAAGCCGTTACCAGCATCAAGAAATTGAGTAATTATACTCAAGTGATGGCCGGCAATATTGCCACAGCCGAAGGTGCCAAGGCGTTGATCGACGCCGGCGCGGATTCGGTCAAGGTCGGGATCGGTCCCGGCACAATTTGCACCACGCGCATGGTCGCCGGTGTTGGCATGCCGCAATTCACCGCCGTCATGGAAGCCGCCGAGGTGTGCAAAAAACACGGCATCCCCGTTGTTGCCGATGGGGGGATTAAATATTCCGGCGATCTCGCTAAGGCGATCGCCGCCGGCGCCGACTGTGCGATGGTCGGTTCCCTGCTCGCCGGTACCGAGGAAAGCCCCGGCGAGGTATTTCTGTTCCAGGGACGTTCTTACAAAGCCTATCGCGGCATGGGATCCCTCGGCGCCATGGCACGGGGCTCGGCAGACCGCTACTTCCAGGAAGAAGTATCCGATTCCTTGAAATTCGTGCCCGAAGGTGTCGAAGGCCGGGTTCCCTATAAGGGACCCGTCGCCAATGTCATCCACCAATTGGTCGGCGGGCTGCGCTCCTCGATGGGTTATACGGGCAACAAGTCCATCGCGGATATGCAGAACGGCTGCCGTTTCCGGCGCGTTACGGCGGCGGGGCTGCGCGAAAGTCATGTCCACGATGTCACCATGACCCGCGAGCCGCCCAATTACCGAATTGAAAGCTAAGACGCTTCCGCGATGACTGGGGCGTGACCGCGTTATGACCCCTGCAGCCAGGGCCGCCGCCTGCATTGATATCCTCGGTGAGCTCGACACCGCGTCGCGGCCCGTCGATACCCAAATCCGGGACTATTTCCGCAGCCGTCGTTATGCCGGTTCCGGCGACCGCAGAGCCATTCGAGACCAAGTCTATGACATATTGCGCCACCAGGCCCGATTGGACTGGTGGTGTACGCGGTTCTCGATGCCGCCAAGTCCGCGCGCACGGGTCATTGCGGCTCACCTGCTGATCCGAAATGAGGCTGCCGATCGGGTCCAACAACTGTTCAGCGGCGGAGGATATGGCCCTTCGGCACTGACCGAAGCAGAACAGGCATTCGCGGCTGAAATCACCGGTAAGGCAATCAATGCCTCCACCATGCCTCCGTCGGTCATCCACGAATTTCCCGCCTGGCTGGAACCGGACCTCGTTGAGCGGTTTGGCGATAACCTGGATACCGAGATGGAGGCCCTCAACCGTCCCGCGTCACTCGACCTGAGGGTCAACACCCTGAAAGCCGACTGCCGCCGCGCCATCATCTTGCTCGCCAACGAACACATCGATGCCGAGGCAACGCCGCTATCGCCGATCGGACTCAGGGTCCAGGGCCACCCGAATTTGGAAAAAACCACCGCCTTTCAAGGCGGTTTCATCGAGGTACAGGACGAAGGCTCGCAACTGATTGCCCTGCTCTGCGACGCCCGGCCCGGGCAAACCGTGCTGGATATCTGCGCCGGCGGTGGTGGTAAAACCCTGGCGCTGGCGGCAACCCAGCAAGATGACGGCATCCTGATCGCCGCTGACGCCGATGCCAAGCGCTTGGCTAATCTAGAAAAACGCACCCGCCGGGCCGGGGCCCGAAGCATCCAGCAGTCAAACGACCTCACCGCTTATACCGCAAAAGCGGATCGGGTATTGATAGACGCACCCTGCTCCGGGGTCGGCGTTTGGCGCCGTCAGCCCGGCGCACGCTGGCGTCTTACGGCAGAGTCGCTGGCCGGTTACGTCGCCCAACAGCGCGAAATCTTGGAAAACGCGGCACCGCTTGTCCGGCCCGGTGGACGCCTGATCTACGCGACATGTTCTCTCCTAGCGGTCGAGAATGCCGGACAAATTGAGAGATTTCTCGGCTCTCACCCAGAGTTTTCGGTCCTGCCGATAGACGATATCTGGGCCAAAACTATTGACGGCACCTGCCCGGTTGTTGGACCCTATCTGGAATTGACACCGGCGCGGCACGGAACCGATGGGTTTTTTGCCGCCGTTCTAAAGCGGAGCGACGAGATGGAGCCGTCATGACCATCGTTTACCGCCCGGCCCGAGAGGCCGACGTCAACGAAATCGCCTCGGTCTATGTTGAGACCTGGCGCAACACCTATGCGGGCTCCTTACCGGACAAGGTTTTGCTTACCATGTCGATCGGCCGTCAGGCGGCCAGTTGGGCCAAATCCATTCGGCGGGGTGATGAAATCATACAGGTGGCCGAAGACAGCGAAGCCGGCATCGTCGGGGTCGGCAGCTGCGGCGTCAATCGCTCCCGCAGAGCAAATTTCAAAGGCGAGATATACACGCTCTATGTCGCCAGCGACTACCAGAACCAAGGCATCGGCGAAGGACTTCTGGCCAGCATGTTTGAGGCTTTGCAAGCGGCCGGGCACGACTCGGCGATGGTCTGGGTGCTCTCCGACAACCCCGCTCGTTTCTTTTACGAAACCGTCGGTGGCCGCCGCGCCGGCGACCGCGACGAAAAAATCTGGGGCGTTACCTTGCAAGAAATCGCCTATGGCTGGGATGACCTAAAAAGGGCCCGCATCGCCGATGGCCGCCTAAACCGACATGCTTGGGTCGGCGGAGACGACTAAGACCGATTCTTTTCGACACGCCTTGACCCTGCCCGCGAACCACCGCACTCTCTCCCCTGTTCCAAGGGGTGTCCCGCGAGGGGCTGAGATTCCACCGATTAAGGGTGGGGACCCGTTGAACCTGATCCGGATTATACCGGCGTAGGGATGGAACGGATCGTCTCAGCGTCTCACTTCAGCGTCTCAGGCAATCCCCCACTCTCTCACTGGCATCATTCGGTCGTCCAATAGCGGTCCAACCGGTCCGCCTGCATATGGGAGATCGTCATGAACGTCATATCCAACACAAGCAATATTTCCGTCACCACGGGCGCCCTGCCTGGTTCCCGCAAAGTCTATCGCAATGGCACTCGGCACGAGGACCTGCGCGTTGCAATGCGCGAAATCGACCTCGACCCGTCGGCCAAGGAGCCGCCATTGGTGGTCTATGACACCTCGGGGCCCTACACCGGGTGATCAACTCGACCGGCAATCAGTGGCATTTTTAATCGGCTCCCGCCCCGACGTGACGGTGGAGTGCATCCCGAGTTGCCACAGCCCAGACAACCCGCCCAAATACCCACCAATGAACTTCAACGAACACATGGCAGCGATAAAAAAGAAGAACTACGACCTGCCGGAGAAAAAAGAACAGGCGGCGGAGTAAAATCGCACCCTTCTTTCTTTTCATCCGCCCCCGACTCGCGTAGGAAATGTAGGATGAATCCGACAGGCATTTCCGACAAAATTCTCATCATCGATTTCGGCTCTCAGGTGACGCAGCTGATTGCGCGCCGGGTGCGGGAATCCGGGGTCTATAGCGAGATCCAACCCTTCAACAAGGTAACGGCGGAAACCATCCGGGCCTTCGATCCGGCGGCGATTATCCTGTCGGGCGGGCCGTCCTCGGTCACCGAAATCGACACGCCGCGCGCGCCTCAAGAAGTGTTTGAAATGGGTCTGCCGGTGCTGGGCATCTGTTATGGCCAGCAGACTATGGTCGAACAGCTGGGCGGCACGGTTGAGGGCTCCAATCATCGGGAATTCGGCCGCGCGTTAGTCGAGGTCGCGGACAATTGCGCGCTGTTCGACGGCGCTTGGTCCCTCGGGGCAAAAGAACAGGTTTGGATGAGCCATGGCGACCGGGTGACCGGCCTGCCCGACGGCTTCCGGGTTGTCGGCACCAGCGACGGCGCGCCTTTTGCCGCCATCGCCGATGACGAGCGCAAATTCTACGCCGTGCAATTTCATCCCGAGGTCGTGCACACGCCCCACGGCGCGAAGCTGCTGGAAAACTTCACCCATAACGTTGCCGGCTGCGGCGGCGACTGGACCATGGCAGCGTTCAAGGACCAGGCAATCGATGCGGTCCGAAAACAAGTCGGCGACGGCAAGGTGATCTGCGGGCTTTCGGGCGGCGTCGATTCCTCGGTTGTCGCCGTGCTGCTGCACGAAGCCATCGGCGACCAGCTCACCTGCGTCTTCGTCGATACCGGCCTGATGCGGATGGGCGAAGCCGAGGAGGTCGTCGGGCTGTTCCGCGATCACTACAACATCCCCCTGATCCACAACGATGTCGGCGATCTGTTCCTGGGCAAGCTCGACGGCGTGTCGGACCCGGAGCAAAAGCGTAAAATTATCGGCTCGACCTTCATCGATGTCTTCGAGGCGGAGGCCAAAAAGATCGGCGGCGCGGATTTCTTGGCCCAGGGCACTCTCTACCCGGATGTGATCGAGAGCGTCTCCTTCCACGGCGGGCCCAGCGTCACCATCAAGTCGCACCACAATGTCGGCGGCCTGCCCGAGCGCATGAATATGCAGCTGGTCGAGCCTTTGCGCGAGTTGTTCAAGGACGAAGTCCGCGATCTCGGCCGGGAACTCGGGTTACCGGAAACCCTGGTCGGGCGGCATCCATTCCCCGGTCCGGGGCTTGCCATTCGCATCCCCGGCGCGGTCACTGCTGAAAAAGCCGATATTTTGCGCGCCGCTGACGAACGACATCTTGAGGAAATTCGTAAGGCGGGATTGTACGATGCGATTTGGCAAGCCTTTGCGGTCCTCCTGCCGGTGCGCACCGTGGGTGTGATGGGCGATGACCGCACCTACGAATTCGTCTGTGGTCTGCGCGCGGTGACGTCGACGGACGGGATGACTGCCGATTTCTACCA
>JAQCKY010000164.1 GCA_027592155.1 Pseudomonadota bacterium | reverse complement strand
TCAGGTTCCTGCGGCCGAACATCGAGTTGTTCCGAATAAAGTGCGGAGACAATGTCGACGATCGAGAAGGCGCTCGGAATATGCCCGTTTCTCCCGCGGACGACCATCTCCACGATATCGCGGCGCAAGGATTTATTGGGTGTATCGTCCTTTGGGGTCATGTTCCGAAAAACCCCCGGCCTTGGCCGCCGTCTACAGGGACCATCGATCCGACGCAGAAGGATGCGTGGTCGGAGCACAGAAAAGCGACGACGCCGGAGACTTCATCCACTTTGCCGAATCGATTGATTGCCATTCGGTCCGCCAAATACTTTTCTACATGCTCGGGGCGCTCCCGAGACACCATATCCCAATAGCCGCCCTCGGTGAAGACGGCGCCTGGCAGAACGCTGGTCATGATCACACCTTCCGGTGCGAGAACGCGACCCATCGACCTTGAATAGGCGCTGAGCGCTGCCTTAACGCTGCAGTAGGGGACAGGTCCGTGGTTTTCGACTGCGGCGATCGAGGAAATATGCACGACGCGCCCCCAGCCCCGTTCCCGCATCGACGGGAGTAATTCCTGGTTCAGTTCAAGCGCGACTTCCATGTTGATTCGCCAGACTCGTCGCCAATCTTCGATGTCGCAGAAAGGGTCGGCGATGTTCAGAGTCCCGCCCAGATTGTGGACGACAATATCGATTGGCCAGAAATCGCTGCTTCGAAGGTAGTCCAGAAGCGATTGCGGTCCGCCAGCGGCCTCTAAGTCGGTTGCAAATCCGATATGGCCCTCAGAAGCCCCGCCAATTTTGTTTAGTAGCTCTTCGATGTCTTGGCTGGTCCGTGAGACGACGGAGATCTTCGCACCCTCGCGAGCCAAGGTTTCCGCTATCCCGCGGCCAAGGCCACGGCCGGATGCGGTCACGAGTGCTCTCTTACCGGTAATTCCAAGATCCATAGTCTACCTTTTACGTCTCCGGCCTCAGATGGCCATCAATGGCACGACGATTTGCTTTGGTCGCGATGTGCTAAGGCGCCTGATTAGCGTAGTCGCGTGGTCAACCGCGGTCACTATGATTGATGCGTCTCTCCAAATATCTTCGCTTTCTGGACATTCGATGCCGACCGGAAGATTCGCGTATCTCATTCCGTGTTTCCCCTGATCGTCGTCTAAGACCGATACCATCCATTCAAAATCCGTACCGAGATGCCACGCGAGTATAGGCAGCATTTGCGCGGCGCCATATCCATGAACCGGTCCAAGATGGGTGAGGGTTTGAAAATGCCCTCCCAATCCCTTCATGAAAGTCTGGAAGTTCCGGTATCCGGTACGCAGTTCCACAGGCGTTGCGAACAACTGGGGCTCTTGAGAGCGGATCGAATTTGCAGCGCCGTCTTTTGAAAAAGCGACAATATAGGCGCCCCATGTCTGCCACGAGGTCGCTCGCCACACTATTGAACCACCGGCGGCTTCTATGCAGGCATCAATCCTTTGGCGCGAAAAGTAGTGCAAATGCTGATGAAAAATTTGGTCGTAACGCCCACGGGCAAACATTGCATCGAGGCAAGGAATCTCCACAACCGCAATGCCGTCCGGGGCCAGTAAATCAATAAACTGGCGAAGCGTGCCCGCTGGGTCAGCCATATGTTCAAGCGTATGGCGGCAAATAATCAGGTCTGGCTCTTCGGGTAAGGCCTTGTCGAGCGTGGCCTGATCGAGACGCGATGGGAAAACCGAAATTCCTGAAGGCACCTGAATCGTTGGATCGCTCAGTATCGGGTCGACACCGGCCAAATAATTTCCTTTATCTCGAAACCGTTCGAGGAGATGCAGATCATTGCACCCGACTTCGACGACACACCGGTAATGTTGTTTGGCATGGTTTTTTTCTAAAGCATTTATAAAAAACGATAACTCGACTTTTCCTAAAATGCTGTTGCTTGTCCGGTAACCATAGTCTTGGCCATACAAGTGATCGGGTTCGAGCCACGTTCCCAACTGAAAATGTCCGCATTCGAGGCATGCAACGAAACTTTGATCGTGAGCGGGTGGTGGAGTCTTTGGCGCTGTTCGACATAACGTATCGGATACCGGAAGTTCCTCGAATTCAATGACAGTCTCAAGAGCAGCCCCGCCGCAGAGCGCGCACCGATCAACGTGCATGGATATACTCAAGCGGTTCGGCTTGTATCGTCGTCCAATTCTGGTCGACCCATTCGACGACGCCCTTCAGGCCGTCTTCAAAGCCAATTGTGGGAGCCCAACCAAATTTTTTGCGTGCTAATGAGGAATCAATCACATAGGCAGCATCTTGCGCGAGGCGCTCCGCCGTTGTTTCCGTGACGGATTCGAAACGCTTGCCCATCAGATTGCAAATCATTCGCACGACTTCGTGGACAGGTGCGCCTGTGTCCGGCGATAGGTGATAAATGCCACCGACCTCACCTTCGGTCATAACGCTCATGGTTCCTCGGCTCACATCGCGGATATGAATGTAGGATTTGACGGCTCGGCCGCCTCCATGCAGCGAAATTAGACGCCCTTTTCGGATATATATCACGCTTCGCGGTATTAACTTAAAGAGTTGCTGATGGGCTCCGTAGACATTGGTCGCACGTACGGTGACCAGCGGCAAACGACGGAAACGGCACATTACATCGAGAAGCATATCCGCCGCAGCTTTGGAGACAGCGTAAGGTGTCGACGGATTTACAGGTGCATCTTCCGTGATCGGTATAGGGCAGGGGCCGTAGATCTCCGGTGATGAAATGTGGACATAGCGCGAAATATAACGACGTTCGCATAAAGCAGAGACCAACCGGGCAAGCGCGGTGATATTTGTATCCATCCAGTGGTCCGGATGCTCCCAACTCGGGCCAACCTCGCTTTGTGCCGCGAAATTCACGATGTGTGATGGTTGAAAGCCATCGAGCAGTTCCAAAATCTTTTCTGTCTCGTTAGTCAGGTCCGCTTGGTGGAATCTGAATCTGCTGGATTCTCGTTTTTTGTAGGGTAGGAAACACGCCGATTTTTCCGGCGACCGGCTCAAGCCCATAATATTGGCATCGGTTTCCTGTAGGAGCAGATCGATGAAATCACTGCCTGAAAACGAATTACTGCCAAGGACGGCGACCTTCATTGTGGTCAAAACGGTCCCCTGAAATTATTGTCCGGCACGTCAAGTGGCACGGCACTTTCCGCGGCAGCCGAGAGCGACGAGGTCGAGCGCCCCAACATTTCTCCTGCAAGCCGTGCGATGTCAATAGCGTGAGGGTAGAAGCCATCGGTCAATGCACGACTGGTTGGCACTGGGGCGTCCGGAAGGGTAACGCGGCGTGGTGGCTGCTCAAGGGAACTAAAGGCGTCTTCTGAGACCCTGGCGACGAGTTCTCCCGCAATCCCGCAATTCCGCCAACTCGTATCGGCGACAATAAGATGGTTCGTTCGTTTGACCGATTTCACGACGTCCTGATGATCGAATGGGTTCAAAGTTCTAAGGTCTATCACTTCGGCCTCGATGCCAATATCAGCCAACAGCTCCGCCGCGCGGAGACTTTCGATGGTCATGTAGCTTGTTGCGGCAATCGTGATATCGTTTCCTGAGCGAACGATCCGCGGTTGCCCGATGGGTACCCTCTCGTCACCCTCAGGCACCGGGCCTTCGATGTTGTAGAGCCAGCGATGCTCCAGAAATACGACCGGATCATCGTCGAAAATGGCGGACAGCAGCAGACCTTTCGCATCAGCCGGGGTTGAGGGCATTACGACCTTGAGGCCGGGTATATGCGCAAAGACGGACTGCAGGCTCTGGCTGTGCTGAGGGCCCTGTCCCCAACCGCGCCCGATAATCATCCTAATTACCAGTGGCGCCCCAACATTGCCGCCGTACATATAGCGCCATTTGGCTGCCTGATTGATGATTTGCTCGAAGGAGACCAGGGAAAAATCGACCCTTTGGTGAGTGAGTACGGGCCGCATGCCATCTATTGCCGAGCCGAGAACCACGCCGGTGAGCGCGTTCTCCGACACCGGCATATCCAGCACTCGGGCAGTGCCAAATTTTTCAACAAGACCTTTAGTTGATCCGAATACGCCTTTGGGATCGGGGGTTCCCAATCCGATGAGATAAACGGAGGGATCGCTCGCAAGTGCAATATCGAGCGCTTCGTTGATTGCGTGCGCGTATGTTAGCGTCCTGTTCGACAATCTTCCGTCTTTCAAGCAGCGTAGATTTGCTCGAGGGCCTCTTTGGGAGCAGGGAAGGGAGCGGCCTTCGCTTGAGAAAAAGCATCGTCGATCATTGCGGAGAGTTCGCGTTCCATCGCATCCAAAGCACCTTTCTCAATCGCCGCACTCTTAAGAAGCTGAGATCTGGCTCGCGAAACCGGACATTTCGCCCGCCAGGCTTCAAATTCGGCCTGTGTACGATACCCAATGTCATTGTCGTACTGCGGGCCGCAATGCTCCAGCCATCGATAGGTGGAAAATTCGAGGAACCACGGGCCGCCACCCGCGCGGATGTCATCTGCGGCTTGTACTGCACATTTCTTGACGATGGTCACGTCGTTGCCGTCAGCCTTTGCTGTTTTTAAGCCGATCCCCGCTGCCAGTTCCGAGAGGCCGCGTCCGTTCGGTTGGCGGGGCGCCATGGGGGTGTATACGGAATAGAGATTGTCTTCGCAGACAAATAGGACCGGCAGATTATGGACCAAGGCGAAATTCGCGCTTTCATAGAATGCGCCTGATTCGACTGCGGCATCGCCGAAAAAGACGGCAGTTATCCGCGCTTCCTTGCGCGAATGGGCCGCGAATGCCGTACCCACGGCAATGGGGATTGTGCTTCCGACAATCGGTGCTGCGCCAAGGAAACCGCACTCTAGGTCAATCAGATGCATTGAGCCACCCTTGCCGCTGCAACACCCTGTCGCCTTGCCGTAAAGTTCGGCGATCATGCGCGCGAGGTTGCCGCCTTTGGCGAGATAATGGCCATGGCTGCGGTGGCCGCTCATCACTTTGTCATCGGGCGATAATGCCGCACACACGCCAGAGGCGATTGCTTCCTGCCCGATGCAGAAATGAACCGGACACCGCATTTCCTGTTGAGTGTACTCTTCCGCTATCCGCTCTTCGACCCGGCGAATCAGAAGCATAGAACGATAAAGATTGGTTAAGGCAGCGGTCATTGCAGCCTTAAATTCTGCATCGTTTGAATGTTGTAATAACGTGGATCGTCCATTGCCGCCGGAATTCGGCCATTATTGAACGCATTAAGGAGACTATCGACGGCATCGGGGATTGTCGCGCGCGGAACAAAGCCGAGTTCGTCAGCGATTCTTTGAGAAGAAATGTGATAGGAGCGCAGATCGTCGGTATCCTCAACGGCGATATCGACACTGCTACCGACAGCATTCCGTACCATTTCTGCAATTTCGATAACTTGGTGATTCTCGTAACCGGCATTGTAAATCTTGCCGTCGATTTGGTTCGCCGGGGCGGCAAGGGTTTGAATATAAAGATCCGTGATGTCTTCGATATGGATGTTCGGACGTTTCTGCGTTCCGCCGAAAACACGGATGCGGCCGTTGTTAACCGCGTGATTGGTAAGAATGTTGACGGTTAGATCCAATCGCAAGCGTGGTGAGTAACCGCAGACCGTTGCCGGGCGAAGAATCAATGTCTCGAATCCCGGTGCGCGTTCTTCCGCTAAAACATGTTCGCACAACATTTTGAACTTCGAGTAGTCGGTCAATGGTTCAAGTGGCAGCTCTTCCGTCACATCGAGGGTGTCCTTGATGCCATATACCGAGGAGGAAGAAGCATAGATAAAGCGACTTACACCGGCGTTCTTCGCAGCCTGAACCAAGGGGCGGAAAGCGTCGTAGTTTATCGACCTCCCGAGGGCGGGGTCTAACTCGAAAGATGGATCGTTGGATATGCACGCCAAATGGATAACGTAGCTGCAATCCGCCAGCGATGCGGCGACAATTTCGGCGTCGCGCAGATCGCCTTTAATCTCCCGCAGCCTCGGGTCTTGCCGGGAGGCGGAAAGGACATCGGTTCCGAA
>JAQCKY010000163.1 GCA_027592155.1 Pseudomonadota bacterium | reverse complement strand
TTAGATGTTGATGTATATAAATGTGCAAACACGCCGCGTGTAGATAATCAGTCTACACCTAAACCCTGTGTCAACAATGCATGCTGGCGTGGTATTAGTTCGACACTAGCATCCAATAGCGGCGTTCTATTCTTCAAATTCCTTGAAAAAGTAGGTGGAACTATCGCCCCCGGGGTGCACCAACTGGCCCCTGCCCCCGCCCTGCGCTTTTGGACGACGCTGCCTAGAACAACAGCCTGGGCAAATATGTCGCGATTTGGGGGAAATTGATGATCATCACCATCGCGAGCAGCATGATGATCCAATAGGGCGTCGAGCTCTTGAAGATGGTCATGACGTTCATGTCCGGCTCAAACTCTTGGATCGCCGATTTTACGGTATAGACCAGCAGCCCAAAGGGCGGGGTATAGAGCCCCGCCTCGATGGCGATGATGGCGACGATGGCGAAGGCGATGGGATCGAAGCCCAGTTTGGTGGCGATGGGTGCAAAGATGGCGGCCGTCAGCAGCATGATCGAGATGGAATCGATGATCATGCCAAGGGCAAACCAGATCAGCACCATCACGGTGATGATCATCCAGGGCGCCATACCGGAGCCGAGGAACAGGCCTTCGATGGCGTTCGCCATGCCGGTCATTGCCAGGGTGCGGGAATAGAGCGCCGCCGTCACTAGCAAAAGCAGGATCGGCGCCGAGGTGCGCCCGACCGAGAGAATGGAATCGATGATCTCGCGGAACCGCAGCCCTTTGATCAGGGCCAGCATCAAGGCGATGAACGCCCCCGCACCGGCGCCTTCCGTGGGCGTGAAAATGCCGAACCAAATTCCGCCGAGCACGGCGATGACAACCAACAGGATGCCGCAGAGGCTGACGATGAATTGGCCGGTGGAGACTTCTTCGATGTCCCCGACTTCTTCGGCGCGCTCGGCCTTCTCGGCGGCCGACATACCGGCGCCGACAAGCCCGGGACTCATCAAAGCCCGAATGAAGACGTAAATGATGAACATCACTGCCAAGAGCAAGCCCGGAAGCACGCCGGCGGCGAAAATCTGGCCAATCGATTGCTCGGTGAGAATACCCCAGACGATCATCAGAACGCTGGGCGGAATGAGCATGCCGAGGCAGCTCGATCCGGCAATGGCGCCGAGGGCAAAGCCTTTGTCGTAGTTGTAGCGCTTCATCTCCGGGTAGGCGATGCGCGAAAAAGCGGCGGCCGAGGCGATGCTGACCCCGGTCACGAACGAAAACAACGCGTTGCCGAGGACGGTCGCGATGGCCAGACGGCCCGGTATCTTCTTCAGCAACCGGTTGATGCCGCGGTAGACATCGGTCACGGTTCCCGACCGGCCCATGAACTCACCCATCAGCATGAACAGCGGGATGACCGCGAAAACATAAGCCCGGATCGCCTCATAGGCGGTTGCCGCCAGCATGGACTGAACCGTGTGGAAGGCGTTCATATCGGCGCCCGTCACCATCCAGATTCCCAGCGCACTGGTGATGCCGAGGGCAATGGCGATATGAACACCGATCGCGACGAGACCGATCAGGCTGATGACCAGGATAATGGCTGTACTAGCTTCGAACACGGTAAGCGCCCCTAACTTTTATTAATTCCCCGCGCCGGACTACGCTTCGGCGTCCAGTTCTTTTTCCCGGAGTTCGGGTTTAAAAACGTCGATATAAACCATGACGGAATAATTGAGGATGGCCAGCGCGCTACCGAACAGGACGGTCCAGCGGGCGGGCCAGGAGGGTACGCGCAAGGCGCCCTCGCCTTCGAATTCATTTTCAACGTAAGACAGAATGCTCTCTTCCCATCCGCCGGTGATGATCATCAGGAAGAAAGCGATTCCGAGAAGATAGCCGATCCCTAAGAGAATCCGCTGCACGGGTGCGGGCAAATGGGTGACCAGGAAATCGGCGCGCAGCATCGAGCCGCTGCGAATGGCGTATCCGGCCTGCAAAAAAACAATAATGACAATCGAGGCGGCAACCATTTCGGCGGTGCCGTGGATCGGCGTATCGAAAACGCCCCGGCCTATGATGGCCGCCAAAACCAGAAACGAGACGGCAAAGGTCAATACCGCCGCCAGGACCATTGTAAATTTCGACAGCCGGTCACTGAAACTAATCAGGTTCATGAGTCCGCTTCCCTCGTTTTTTTAGGATGATCGTTGTCATCGCCTCTTTATGAAACTGCCGGCCGGGAACCAATTTTGGCCACCAGCCGGCATATCTCATATCGCTACTTCATAGATCGGCCGAACGTCTTACTTGACGGCGTAACGGACCGGCTATTTGTAGCCCTGCTTTTCAGCAGCTTCGAGGGTGGTGTTCAGGATTTTGACCGCCGGGAAGCCCTCTTTTTCGAGCGCATTGGCGTGTTCTTGCGGCCAATGGGCGAGCTTCTTCGCCCAGTCTAGACGAACTTCCGGTCCAAGATCGCTAACCGTGATGTTGTTCTTCAGCCATGCGATGTCTTTGTCGTAACCGGCTTTGTTGAAGGTGCCGGTCTGGGCTTGGTAGCGTTTTGCGACTTCCTGGACGATCGGCTTAACTTCCGCCGGCAGGCTGTTCCAGAAACGGTTGTTGACCGTCAGGCCGTGCCAGGTGATCGAACCGAAGCCGATGGTCGTGTAGTACTTGCCGACCTCATGAAGCTTGAAGACCGGGCCCCAGGCGCTGGGGAACATGATGCCGCCTTCGGCAACACCGGTTTTGATCTTCTGATACCAGCCCGGCAGCCCGTCGGTGACGGGAATGATGCCGATACCGGCTTGCTTCATCCAGTTCAGGTTGAGACCGGCACCGAGAATCTTGCGGCCTTTAAGATCGTCAACCTTCTTCCAGGGGAAATTGGTACCGATGTTGTATCCGCCGTCGCCGATGATGGCGAGCAGGGTCTGATCGAACTTCTGGAAACGCGCGGCAAGGCTCGGGTACTTGTCATAAACCTCGGCCGCAATTGCAACGCTCTGGACCGGATCCATGGTGCCGAAGGGCAGCATGATCTGGAACGCGTGCATTTTCAGCTTGGACGCTTCGAAGCAATAGCAGAAACCGCCGATGTCGACGACGCCGTTCTGGACACCTTCGAAGGTATCGAACACCTTGACGATGGAACCACTATAACCTTCGATAAACCGGATCTTATGGCTGGTTTTAGCTTCGACGGCTTTCTGTAGTTCGGTCTGAAAGAAAGTCTTCATCAGGCCGGCATAAACGACGGTCGGCGGGTGGCCGGACGCAATTCGGATCGTGATGTCTTTGGCGTCAACCGGCGTCGCCGTGGTCAAAGCCGCACCAGCGACAAGACCCGCGGCCGATAGAGCCAAGACCGATTTGGAGATAAGTTTCATCAAAAGTCCTCCCAAGAGGGTGTAAGTAAAATGTTGAAGTCCCGCAAAAACCATTGCGGAACTTGGCTCCCAGACAAACCGGCCAGATTGACCGATATGGATACCCCGACTCTTATACAAGAATGGCCGCAGAGTAAATACGGGGAGACCGTCACCATTCGGTTCCATAGCGCGAAACGTGAAACCACTCACCGGGTTGCGCGTTGACTCGCACCGGAGCGTTTTCTACATTCGCGCCGCTTATGTCGGGGGGCTCCACAAATCCCTTACCCAATATCTGACCGGCCGGCCGTTCGCGGAATGAGCCGGAGGAGGAACCAACAACATGACTGACACACCCTGGAAAACAGAAGACTGGTTCACCAGTCCCTGGACCTTCGCACCGGAAGTAACCAAAGACTGGAATTCCCGGAAAAAATTCAAATTCATGATGTGACCTTGCGCGACGGAGAACAACAGTCCGGTCTCGCATTCGACTACGACGACAAAATCCGCATCGCCGAAGCCCTCGCCGAAGCCGGTGTGCACCGTATCGAAGCCGGCATGCCCGTCGTCTCCAAGGACGATGCCCGCGTGGTTCAAGAACTGGCCCGTCGCGATTTCGGCCCGAAGGTTTATGCCTTCGCCCGTTGCATGGTTGAAGACGTCAAACGCGCCGTCGATTCCGGCGTCAAAGGCGTCATCATGGAAGTGCCGGCCAGCCCGCATTTGATCGAGCTTGGGTACCGCTGGGATCTTCAGCGCGCCATCGACCTCTCGATCGAATCCACAACCTATGCCCACGATCAGGGCCTCGAAGTCGTCTTCTTCCCGATCGACTTCACCCGCTCCGATCTCAAATGGGTTATCGACCTGATCGACAAAGTCGGCAAGGACGGCCATATGGACGGCCTCGCCCTCGTCGATACGATGGGTGCGACATCGATCCACGCGATGCAGTATTTCGTCCGTTCCATGAAAGAGCGCTTCCCCAACATCCCCTTGGAAGCCCACTTCCACATGGATTTCGGCATGGGTATCGCCAACACGATCATGGCGCTGTCCGAAGGTGTCGAGGTCATCCAGTCGACGATCATGGGCATCGGCGAGCGCGCCGGTAACGTGCCGATGGAAGAGACCGTGATGGCGTTGAAGACGCTCTATAACATCGACATCGGCATCAAGACCGAGAAGTTCAAGCCGATGGCCGACATGCTGCGCGACATCACCGGCATGTGCGTTCCATCCAACCGGCCGATCGTCGGCGACGACCTGTTCAAGGTCGAGTCCGGCATCATCGCCACCTGGTTGCTCAACTGCGGTGACGAGCATCAGACCGAAGTGATGCCGTTCCGTCCTCGCATGGTCGGACAGCCTGAGCCGACCGCCGTGATGGGCAAGGGTTCCGGCATCGACACGGTCAAAAACTGGCTGGCAAAGTTCCAGATGACGACCACCGACGAAAAAGCCATGGAAGTTCTGATGGCGGTCAAAGAATGGGGCTTGATCCACAAGCGCCTGATGAGCGAAGAAGAATTCCGTGAGTTGGCGAGCGGCATGCTCGACAACTAAGTTTATCGAGTTCACTCAAACCCGGCCCCGATCCAATCGGTGGCCGGGTTTTTGTTTGCGGAAAGCCTAGTGCCCCGTTCCGGGTGGTTTCCCCCGTGCCGCGACAAACAGTGCGGCAACAACGATGGCGGCGCCGATCAGCTGCAGGGGCTCTAACTGTTGGTCGAGCAGGAAAAACGCGGCGACGATGGCGACCAACGGTTCGAGATTGGAGAAAATCGTCGTGAAGGCCGCGCCGATATAGGAGATGGCGTAGAAGTAGCCGATCATGGCAAAGGCGTAGAGTAAATTGGTGATGCCCAATCCGACCCAGCCCTCACCGGTTTCGGGCAAAGCGAATCCCCCGACAATTGCAACGATCACCATAAAGGAAACCAGCGCGCCGGTGGCCATGTAGAGGGTGGCTTGGCGCGGATCGCCGGTGCCGATCACGCGCCCGCTCACCGCTGAAACGGTCGCCAGCCCGAGGGCGGCAAAGGCGGCCTGCAAAATTCCGATCAGCGGATAATCCTCAAACTTAACCCCGAGGGCCAAGGCCAGGCCGCAAAAACCGATCAGCGCCCCGATAATCGTCCAGCGGCTGAGCGGCGCCCAGCGGAAGATGGACACGATGAAAGCGGTGATGATGGGGAACAAGTAGAAGACCAGGATCGCGATGCCGACGGGCAATACGGATAAGGAACTGAGCAGCGCCAAGGTATAGGCCGAGGTCACGACGCCCAGGATCAGCGCCCCGATGCCGGCCCGGGCGGGCAGCAGGACCGGTTTTTTTGCCAGCCATAGAATCAGCAGCAAAGCCACCATCGGCAGGACAAATCGGGTCGCGGAAACGGTGAGCGGGTTGGTGCCGCCCCGATAGGCGACGCCGACCACGGTATTGGCAAGCGCGAAGGCGACCGCCGATGACAGCGCGAGCGTAACACCCGCCTTGTTGACTGTGTAGTGCACGGCGTCTTCCTGTTTTGCCACGTCTGGTCGTTAAATCCGTTGGCGGCCATCGGATCAGCGCCGCAGGGAAAAGGCAAGGCCCCGGGTTCTAGCTTTTTCGCGACCCGGCAATAAAGAGAACAAAGATTGTTGTCGCCGCGATGGCCGCAAGGGCCATGGCGATGGCCATGGGAAGCGCAGTGTCCTGGATAA
>JAQCKY010000162.1 GCA_027592155.1 Pseudomonadota bacterium | reverse complement strand
AGAGGAATTCTTCGAGCCAATATGAAATACGTATCGGCAATAATATTAGGGAGGAGCAACAATGGCTTTCAGTCAAGAAATCAAAGACCTTATTTTTAATGCCCATCAGGATCACTGCGTCTGCATGCTGGCCACATCAGGCGAAAACGGCCCCAACATCAGCCCCAAGGGCAGCATGATCGTCTATGACGACGAGCATCTGGCCTACTGGGAACGGGGAAAACGCTCAGCGCTCGACAATCTGCGCAAAGATCCGCGCGTCTGCGTCATGTACAGCAACAAAGCCGCCGCGGAGCGCGGCGATCTTCCCCATCCCGGTGGAATATTTCGCTTTTATGGAACAGCCGAGATCCATGAGCGCGGTGAATTTCGGGACAAAGTCCGGACCATGCTTCAGGAACGCGAAATTAACCATGACGGCGCCGAAGAAGGATTTGCCGTCCTGATCAAATTAGACCGCGCGGTAAATATGCGGGGCGACTCTCTCAACTGAGAGCGCCCTCACCGGCCCGGTGCCGCTAGACGCGGTTTTTGATCTGTAGTGAATCCGCGGAGTATCGCTGCGTGCGGTAGACCCAGTTCAAATCTCCGTATTCCGGACGGTTACTTTCATGGGGACAGATATATTCCCAGACGATTTCGCCTTCCGGGGTCACCTCGAACAGGCGGCCATACACACCTTCGCAAATCAGCGTATTGCCGGACCACAGCCGCTGGCAGCCACTGATGTGGGGGCTGTAAAATTCCAGATAACGATTGGCTTTATAGACCCAGTCGTTTTCCTTGGTTGTGGGATTGAACTCAACGATCAAGGAACCGGGAAATTTAGGCGCCATCAAACCATTACCGAACAGTAAAATATTGCCGTTATCGAGAATTTGCGGGTCATGCTGACGGCCCCAATTCCAGTCCGTATGGTGCCATTTCTGGCGCCGGGTCTCACGATCGATGATAGCGATCGTGCTCAGACGCTGATAGCTGACCAGGACGTCGCCGTTTTCCATCGGGAAGCAGGCATTGGTATGGGCGTATTCGACCCGGTCCATCATCGGCGGTAAGGGCAGCTTCTCAATCTCTTCATCGATCAGGTGCCATTCCCAAACGCATTGACCGTCCGGCGTGACCTCTTTCATAAAATCGCACCAGATGCCCCCTTCCGCGGCCTCGGTCCCCGGCTGACCGCCTTGTACCCGGTCGGCATCCTCGTCGGTGATAAGCTCCCATCCCAGATACAGCGTGTTACCGTTCGGCAAGCGGCGCGCATCATGGTGCTGGGTATGATCGATGTGCTCCCAGACCAAATTCCCGTCCCAGTCATATTCGCGGATAAATCCGCCGCGGCCGTGGGGAATCGGGCAGTCTTGCGTGCTCTCTTCGCAACTGAGCAGATTGCCGTTATCGAGCAGCTGAGCGAGACACCCCACCGTGCCGACAAGAACCCAGCGATGAACCTCGTTGCCTGCCATATCCAGCAGGTAGACTTTGTCGTGAGACATCGGCGCCAGGATCGTAAATCCCACCGTCGCCTTGGCCGTATTGTTGATCAACAGTCCTGTCTGAACGATGCGCACGTCACCAAATCCTTCCAATTCTTTGCAAGTCAGCCTTCCCAAAGCGCCGGGTCGAGTCAAGGCGCGGGCGAGTGTGATCCGCACTTTTGCAGTCCCCTGAACCCCGGTATGCTCTGTTTAACCGAGGGGAGACCACGATGGATGAGCTCGCAACCGATACGGTGACGATCGACGAACTGGTCTCTCGCGCCCGAGCTCTGGCTCCTGCGTTTAGGGAGCGGGCAGCTGCGTCGGAAGAACTCCGGCGTGCGCCGGACGAGACAATCGCCGATATCGTCGCCGCGGAATTTCCCCGCATCTGCCAGCCGGCCCGCTTCGGCGGCATGGAGCTCGGCTGGGACTCGGTTTGCGCCGTCTCCATGGAACTCGGCAAAGCTTGTGCGTCGCAGGCCTGGGTCTCCAACGTCTATAGCGAACATAGCTGCGTGTTGTCGCTCTTCGGCGACGAAGCGCAGCATGATGTCTGGGGCGACAACCCCAAGGCATTGATATCATCGTCCTACGCGCCGAGCGGCAAGGTTGAGAAGGTCGACGGCGGTGTCCGCGTAACGGGCCGGTATCATTTTCCCAGCGGTCTCCCTCATGCCCGCTGGAGCATCATCGGCGGCATGATCCCCCGCGACGATGCACCGCCCTACCCGGCTTTCATGCTGATCCCGGCCAGGGACCGAACCACGGTGGACAACTGGTTTACCGTCGGCATGGCTGGAACCGGCAGCATGGATTTCGACGTCGATGACATCTTCATCCCGGATCACCGGATATTGGACGAAAACCTGATCTTCGACGGCGCCACACCAGGCTCGAAATTAAATCACGGCCCAGTCTATCGGATGCCCCAAAAAGGCGTCGCGCAGCTTGCTCTCGCCTCGGTCCCGGTCGGCGCCGCCGAAGGAGCTGTCGATGATTTCGCCGAAATGATGCGGACCCGAAAAGTGCGCGGCGAAGCCCTGATCGATGCACAGAACCTGCAACTCCGCCTGGCCGAGTCTGCCGCCGAAGCCGAGGCCGCTCGGCGTCTCGTCCTCGGCACCGCCCGAAACGTCATGGCCAAGCTGGCCTCAGGCGCGTTCATCGACGAAAACGATATCTCTACAGCTACCCGCGATGCGGCTTACGCCGTCAAACTTGCCCAGCGCGCAACGGTGCGTCTGTTCGAAGCGACCGGCGGCAGTGGTATGTATCTCACCAACCATCTGCAACGGGTGTTTAGGGATGTGCACGCGGCGGGCGGCCATATCGGTCTCGCCTGGGACCGTAGCGCCACGATGTACAGCCGCATTCGTTTAGGGTTGGGGATCGAAGGATATTTCCCCGGCCGCTAATGGATGTGTCGCTAGCGGCTTTCCTCAAACAGTTCCCGCCCGATCAGCATCCGGCGGATTTCGGACGTCCCGGCACCGATCTCATAAAGCTTGGCGTCCCGCAACAGCCGCCCGGTCGGGTATTCGTTGATATAACCATTACCGCCGAGTACTTGAATAGCTTCCAACGCCATCCAGGTCGCCTTCTCCGCGGCATAAAGAATTGCGCCCGCCGAGTCTTTACGCGCCGTTTCCTGGCGGTCGCAGGCCTGGGCCACGGCATAAACATAGGCCCGGCTGGCCGACATGGTCGTGTACATGTCCGCGATTTTTCCCTGCATCAGCTGGAACTCGCCGATTGATTGGCCGAACTGCTTGCGGTCATGGATATAAGGGATCACCACGTCCATACAGGCCTGCATGATACCCAAGGGACCGGCGGCGAGCACGGCGCGCTCGTAGTCCAGGCCACTCATCAAAACCGTAACGCCGCCACCGACAACGCCAAGGACGTTTTCCGCCGGCACGATGCAATCCTGGAACACCAGTTCGCAGGTGTTGGAGCCGCGCATGCCCAGTTTGTCCAGTTTTTGCGCCGTCGAGAACCCCACCATGTTTTTTTCGATGATGAATGCCGAAATGCCCCGCGACCCCGCCTCCGGGTCGGTTTTGGCGTAAACCACCAGGACGTCTGCGTCGGGGCCGTTGGTGATCCACATCTTGGTCCCGTTTAGGACATACTCATCGCCGCGTTGTTCAGCCCGAAGGCGCATGCTCACGACATCGGAGCCGGCCCCCGCCTCGCTCATCGCCAGCGCGCCGACATGATCGCCCGAGACCAATGTCGGCAAGTATTTCTCTTTTTGCGCTTCGGTCCCGTTGAGATTGATTTGATTGACGCAGAGGTTTGAATGAGCGCCGTAACTCAACCCCACGCTGGCGGAACCACGGCTGATTTCCTCCATGGCCACGCAATGGCTCAAATAGCCGAGATCGGCGCCGCCATAAGCCTCGGGCACGGTAATCCCAAGCAGCCCCAGATCGCCCATTTTCTTCCAGAGCTCCATCGGAAACTGGTTACTCTCGTCGATCTCGGCGGCCCGGGGGGCGATCTCATCGGCCGTGAAGGCCCGCACCGAATCTCTCAGCAGGTCCGCGGTCTCTCCGAGATTGTAGTTCAGCGACGGATATTCGTTCGGGATCATAATTCCCCTCATTCTTCGGCGGTTAATTCGATCAACACGTCGCCTTCCTTCACCTGGTCTTCGGCGGCGCAATGCAAAGCGGCGACAACGCCGCCGCCGGGCGCCTTGATAGAATACTCCATTTTCATGGCTTCCATGACCAGCAGGGTCTCACCCTTCTCCACTTTGTCACCGGTACCGACAAATATCTCGACGATCTTTCCCGGCAACGGCGCATTTAGGCTTCCACCGGCCTCCTCGTCACGGTCGATAAGGGCCCGCGGGTCCAGATGATATAGGCGGCAAGCCAAATTAGATTTGAGGGTAACGCTCAGGCGAGCGCCTTCACGGCTCACTTCTCCTTCGACCAACACGCCATCGATCAAAGCGGAAACACGGTCGCCGCTTCGTTGTGCCGAACCAACCTCGGCTCGGTGCCCCGGCAATCGAAACTCGTAACGATCAGCACCCCTTAGGACCTCAACATCGAGGATCGGCGTGTCCCGATCGACCGATACCTGAAACCGAAATCGATCGACGGACGGGAGATTGGCCTGCCAACCGTCCGATACCTGCCAGGGCGAATAAATGTCCGCGCCTTCTTCGAGGCCCACATCTTTTGGCCGTTCCAGATCAAGATAAAGACAGGCGAGGATCACGGCCTCTGATGAAATTCCGGCAGCCGCCATCGCCAATTCGGCCCAATGGCGCGTGATAAATCCGGTATCGATGTGACCCGCCGCGAATTCAGGATGCCTAATCACCGCACCAAGGAAATCGATGTTGACGGAAAGCCCCTCTATTTCCGTCTCACCCAAAGCCGTCGACAACCCGCTCAACGCCGCCTGGCGGTCTTTCCCCGACACCGCCAATTTGGCAATCATGGGATCGTAATAGACGCCGACCTCATCGCCGACCTGTACCCCCGTATCGAGGCGAACACGCTCATTCTCAGGAGGCCAGATAAGCTGATCGATCTGACCAGATGCCGGCATAAAATTCCGAAGGCTATCTTCCGCGTATATCCGGGCCTCGATGGCGTGACCGTCGACCGAAATTTCGTCTTGGGTTTTCGGCAAAACCTCACCGGCGGCCGCGAGGAACTGCCATTCAACCAGATCGACGCCGGTAATCATCTCGGTGACCGGATGCTCCACTTGGAGGCGCGTATTCATCTCCATAAAATAAAACGTATCCGCCTCAACAATAAACTCGATGGTACCGGCCCCCCGGTAGTCCACCGCCCGTGCCGCGGAAACCGCCGCCGCCGTCATGGCGGCGCGCATATCATCAGAGAGCCCAAACGCCGGCGCTTCTTCAATGACCTTCTGATAACGGCGCTGGATCGAGCAATCCCGCTCAAACAAATGCACCGCGTTGCCGTGACGATCCGCGAATATCTGAACCTCGATATGGCGCGGCCGCTCGATCAATTTCTCGATCATCAATCGGTCATCGTCGAAAGAGGATGCCGCTTCCCGGCGCGCCGCCGCCAGGGATGCTTCCAAATCATGCTCCGAGGCAACCCGGTGCATACCCTTGCCGCCGCCACCGGCAACCGGCTTGATCAAAATCGGATAACCCGTCTCCTGGGCAATCGCCTTAGCCGTCGTGAGGTCGTCGTCTTCCAGCATGCCGCCGGGGGTTACCGGAATACCGGCATCCGCCATGATCTTCTTCGCCTCATGTTTGAACGCCATCTTGCGCATCGTCTCGGCGCTCGGCCCCACGAAGATTATCCCGGCCTCCTCGCACGCGCCGGCAAAAGCATCGTTCTCGGCAAGAAAGCCATAGCCTGGATGAACGGCTTCCGCGCCGGTAAGCCGGGCCGCCTCCAATACGGCATCGATGTTCAGATAGCTCTTGGCCGCCGCATCGGGGCCGATCCGCACGGCCTCGTCCGCCACCGCCACATGCATCGCCGCCGCGTCCGTATCGGAGTAGACCGCGATCACGTGGATACCCATGCGGTGGGCGGTGCGCGCGACCCGAACCGCGATTTCCCCGCGGTTGGCA
>JAQCKY010000161.1 GCA_027592155.1 Pseudomonadota bacterium | reverse complement strand
CAGCCAATATTTAATCGCCTGATATTTTGAGAGCGGATCGATTTCATAAAAGTTATAGGCGAGGCGCCCGCCGGGTTTCAGGTGGCGGGGCAGCGCCCGCATGACTGCCCCCGGGTCCGGCGTATGTTGGATGACCCCCATGCAGAACAGTCCGTCGAACAACTCGCCTCTAAGCGGCAGGTTGAGCAGGTTGGCTTGCAATATTTCGACGTCACCCCGGTCATCTCGATGGCCCGCTTTATCCCGCACCGTATCGCGGCAGGCATCGACTGCATTGGATAGATCGCAGGCGACGACCCGCGCACCCAGTTCGGCCATGACATCCGTAAATCGCCCGGCCCCGCAGCCGGCGTCAACGATCAGTTTGCCGCGTAGCCAGTCGGTGGACCACTTGGTGTCATTTAAAAACCGTGTTTCCGAGAGGCGGTGTCCGGATAGCCGATCAATTTGGGTGGTTCGAAAACGGTTCCACTGCTCGCCAAAATTACCGGCATAATCCTCATCCGCTGCGACGAATCGCGGTATGCCCCGTTGGATTGGCACGCCCACGCCACATTGCCGGCAGACAAGGCGACCCTTGGTGACGTCGTCATCTTCGTCCTGAGTTTCGATTTCGAGTAAGAAGGCCGGTGCCTTTTCATTGCCGCAATCAGGGCACCGCAAGAGATCGATCAACCAATGTTTCATAGAGGCGTTTATTCCGATGACGGCGCCAACCGGCGGCGCCTGACGGCGTTGCTATAGCACGTCAATACCAGTGCGGGACAGGTTGCTTCTTTTCTTGCAACTGCCGCGGTTCTGGCTAGGCTGTGGCCGTGAATCCAGAGCCATGTCCGAGATATGCCCGCGTGGCGGAACTGGTAGACGCAAGGGACTTAAAATCCCTCGGCCTCACGGCCGTCCCGGTTCGAGTCCGGGCGCGGGCACCACTAAAAATCACTAGGACAGCTCTCATTCGCGCCGACAACCCGCGATAACCGGCCAACGCGAGTACGACATTGGTTCGGGTTTTCGCGGTTGCAATATGTAATTGTTGGACAATCGCCAAAATGGTGAGCACTAGAGAGCTGTTAAGTTCAGTCCAATGATTACGCACAAGGCTACATGCTTGCAGGATACCGCATATATTTTTTTGCCGCGACCATTGCGCTTTTGACCCCATGCGACGCGTCAGCGCAGAGAAATACGATCACTACGCCCCAAATACTGGACGAGTATGTCGCATCCAAAGCCGCCGCTGACGCGTGTTTAGATATGTCCATCTACACCAAGGAGGACGATGCCAAATTTGGCGCTAGCATCCTCCATCTGTTCACAATAGTTACACAGGAGATACAGGAACGAAGTGCAAGCGAGGAACAGACGAAAACTGTGATGCGGCGACTTATTTTGCGACATTCTTTGCTCAAGCAGGGAGTCACAAAGATCGCCAATGAGAAAGGGTGCCGCTCTTTGGAAATCTGCACAATGCTTAAGAAATACGATATGCACACAAAGCTAAACCTGCTGAAACACGACCCAACGATCAAGTTGAGGGAAGATATCTGTGAGAGTATAAAGGAAGGCGATTAGACGGCACTAACTTGGATAAGGGAGACCAAAGGGAGACGGTCTCCGTCGGAGTTCCCATTAAATTCATTAAATTTCAACCTGACTTACCCCCCCAGGCTCTCGGCAGTCCTCAATGACGCCGCTCCTGGGCACCATCCAACATCGGGTATCCCGCAGTTGGCCATTGAGGCTAGGGCTCCGGGCATTTTGCCTTGAGTTAGTCACTAGAGGTTAGAGCGCAAGCCTGCGGTGAGGGCCCGGAGGTCTGTGATTTCTTGCTCGCTGGCGGGACTCGCGCTTTGGACCAACGCTTCGGCAGCTTCTTCGATGACGCGGGCGTCCTGGGCCGATTCGTGGCACTCCACGGTGTAACCGCCGACCCGTTCCAATGCCACCTTCACCAGCCGAAGGATGTCCGGATCGTCCTCGACATGGAGAATTTTCTTTAGCTCGCTCATATCCACAGGCTCTCGATCGTTAAAGTTCGCTCACTATCCCACCTAACAGATGGGGAATATATCATAAGGGTTCAACCAATATCAGTTTGTTAGTGTTAGACAGAAATGGTGCATTCGGACCAGAATCAGGCGTGGCCACTAATCAATCGAGGCAAAATAATGGACGTGACCCTTCCAGTTGGACTGACGCGTAACGATGACGGGATTACCCGAGCATGCGAAGCGTTGCAGACCCGCTTTGGCGAGCGCCTGTCACGGGGACAGTCGCTGAGGGAGCAGCATGGCCATACAATGACCTGGCTGAAGAACCAGCCGCCGGACGCGGTGGTATTCGTTCAATCCACGCAAGATGTCGCCGATATCGTTGCCATCTGCGCCGAACATCGCTGCCCGATCATTCCCTTCGGCATTGGGTCCTCGCTGGAGGGGCAGTTGAATGCGCCAATCGGTGGGGTCAGTATCGATTTTTCACAGATGAACCAGATCCTAAAGGTTCATGCGGAGGATTTGGATGTTGTCCTGCAACCTGGGGTGATTAGGACGCAGCTTAACGAGCATCTTCGTGATACCGGCTTGTTTTTCCCGATCGATCCGGGGGCGGAGGCGTCGCTGGGCGGGATGGCGGCAACCCGGGCATCGGGTACCAATGCCGTGCGCTATGGCACCATGCGGGAGAATGTCATCAGTCTTGAGGTCGTCATGCCGGATGGCCGTATTATCCGAACGGCCAGCCGCGCCAAGAAATCTTCGTCGGGGTATGACCTAACCCGGTTGATGGTTGGCTCCGAGGGCACGCTGGGTGTCATTACCGAACTGACGATCCGGTTGCATGGCATTCCCGAAGCGGTCGCCGGTGCCATTTGCCCGTTCCCGACCGTCGAAGCCGCCTGCAATGCGGTGATCATGACCATCCAGTACGGTATCCCGGTGGCGCGCATCGAACTGCTCGATGCGCTGCAGGTGAAGGCGTGCAATCTTTACTCAAAGCTGGATCTTGTCGAAGAGCCGATGTTGCTGCTGGAATTTCATGGCTCCGAGGCGAGTGTGAAAGAACAGTCTGAATTGTTCGGTGAAATTGCGTCGGACTGCGGCGGCGGCGAGTTCAAGTGGACGACCGATCCGGACGAGCGCGCCAAGCTTTGGAAAGCCCGCCACGATGCCTATTGGTCGGCCTCCGGCCTTCGGCCCGGAACTCAAATATTTAGCACCGATTCATGCGTTCCAATTTCCCGTCTGGCCGAATGTGTCGAGGAAACCCGTTTGGATATAGAGGAAACGGGATTGATCGCCCCGATCGTCGGGCATGTCGGAGACGGTAACTTCCATGTTGGTGTTCTGGTTGACGACAATGACCCGGATGAGATCGAGCGGGCCGAGGCGTTTGCCGGGCGCCAGTCGGAACGGGCCATCCGGATGGGCGGAACTTGCACCGGGGAACACGGCATCGGTCAGGGCAAGATGGCCTATATGCGCAAGGAACATGGTGACGCCGTCGACTATATGCGGGCCATCAAACAGGCCATCGATCCCCAGAACATCATGAACCCCGGAAAGATTATCCCGGCCTAGAAAGGCGAAGTACCGATGACTGCTACGACATTTGATATTAACGCCCCAATCACCGGTCCCGGCGCTTGGGTTGGGCCCGACATTCAGGATGGCGAAGACTGGATTTACCGGCTGGATCAAAAATACATCGATGAGATCGATGCCGCCTTGGGTGCCCTGAAAGCCTCCGGCAAGAAAATCCCTTTCGACGCCGAGAATTTTCCCCTGCCGACGTTCAACGGTGAATTACTCGAGCTACTGGCTGAGGTTGCCGACGGCCGAGGGGTTGTCATGGTTCGAGGGCTGCCGCGGGAACGTTATACGGACGATGAATGCGCGCTTATTTATTGGGGCATCGGCCGTCATCTCGGTAACCCCATATCCCAAAACTCCCGCGGCCATCGGCTTGGCCACGTGACCGACGAAGGCAAAAGTTACGACGACCCCACCGCGCGGGGATATCAAACCCGCAGCCGGATGGATTTTCATACCGATATGCTGCCGGTCGACGTGCTCGGCTTGTTTTGCCTTCACGGTGCAAAGAAAGGCGGCGCCAGCGCGCTTGTTAGTTCGCTGTCGATCCACAATGTCGTTCGTGAGGAGAGGCCCGATCTATTGCCGGTACTCCACGCACCATTCAATTTGGATTGGCGGGACGAGATGCCGGATGACGTCTCGCCTTGGTATGCGATCCCGAAATTCAGCGAACAAAATGGGCGGGTCAGCGCTCGGTTCTGTTCCCGGCCGTATTACGAATCCGTCGTTCGTCATGACCCGAAGCTCGGGCTCACGGATCTTCAACAAGAGGCTTTGGACTTTGTCCAGGACGTCGCCAATCGCCCAGAACTTCGTCTGACGATGACATTCGAGGAAGGCGATATTCAGCTCACCAGCAACCTGATGATCATGCATTCCCGGGAGGCTTACGAGGACTTCGACGAGCCCGACCGTAAACGCCACTTGCTGCGGATGTGGATTGCCGTCGATGAGGCAAGACGCCGACCGGTCGCGCCGGCGCTGGACGAATGTTACGACTGGGTCAGAAAGGGCGGCTTTCCGACAAGGGCGGCCTAACCGCCGAACGTTCCAACCGGACTGCCTTTGAACTCTGTCTCAATGGCGAGGAGGCGCCCTGTTTCGGGCTGGGCGGCAATGGCGGCATCGTTCAACTCTTGGGAGGCGGAGGTCACGAAGATGGTCGTCATATCCGGACCGCCGAAAGCCGGCATGGTGGGCTGGTTGACCGGCAACGGGATTTCATCGATTTCCGTCCGATCGGATGCGAGGCGGAGCAGTTTTGCGCCGCCATACATCGCCGCCCAATAGCCGCCATCCCTATCCATCGCGGCGCCGTCGATGCCGCCGGTGGTGGCCCGGTCGTATGCGAAGACCGGGTGGGCGTCGCCGCGCTGCCCGCTGTCGAGATCGTAGCCGTAAATATTCAATATGCCCGACCGGGTGTCGGTGTGATGCATGGTGCGGTTGTCGGGCGACCAGGCGAGACCGTTGGGAATGCGAAAGCCGTCGGCGATTTGGGTGACGGTGAGATCGGGATCGATCCGGTAAAATCCGCCTGTTGGTTGATCGGCGTCGGTCTTATTCATGGTGCCGAGCCAGAGGCGTCCCGCCGCATCGCACTTGCCGTCATTGGCCCGGTTCTCGGGCTTGTCTGTTTCGACGGCGACGAGAAATTCCATTCGCCCGGTTTCCGGATCGAAGGCATGCAGCCCGTCTTCCAGCGCCAGCACCAACCCACCGGAGGCACGCAGTGAAATCATCCCGACCAGGCTGGGCAACTCCCATTTATCGGTTTTTCCGGTTGCGGGGTCGGTCCGAAACAGTCGGGGGCCCCGGATATCGACCCAATAGACGACGGCCTCGGTTGCCGACCAAACCGGGCTTTCGCCCAGCAGGGCGCGTTCTTCTGTGATGCAGGTAATTTGGGGCATGCGGTGACCTTATTCGTCTGTCAGGTCTTCAAACTCGTCGTAGTGAGGATAGGTGTTGGTCATGTACCAGTTATAGAAATCCCAATAGGACTCGGTCGGATATTTTGGCGGATGGTCCGCATTGGTGCAGGTCGGAAGACATTCGCAAATCGGCTCAAAGGCGGTGTTGACGAAAACCGCGCCGGAATATCGATGCCGATCCCGCGGTGGAATGACGCGGTGGGGCGTTGCGCGGAACCGGTCGTTGCTCCAGCGGCTGAGAAACTGGCCGGTATTGACCAGCACCGCGTCTTCCATGCGCGGCGGGCGGAACCAATTGCCCTCTACGTCTAGAATTTCCAAGCCGTCGACGGCGGCCTGAGGCAAAAATGTCATGAAGCCGGTATCGGCATGGGGCCCGAGACCGAACTCGTTGTCATCCAGGTCCGGCACCGGCGGATAGTGCGACATCCGGAAATAGGTGTAGTTGTAGTCGAAATAGGGGGCGAAGAAATCGGCCGGCATCTCCAGCGCCCGCGCCCACACCGGCAGCATGGATTTGCCGAGCGCGGTCATGGTCTCCATATATTCGACGATGGTTTCCTTGAATCCCGGCAGAT
>JAQCKY010000160.1 GCA_027592155.1 Pseudomonadota bacterium | reverse complement strand
TTTCCCGGCAGGAGAGGGCGCGAAAGCGATGCGGCGCATCGGTGAGGGTCGTCGACGCACTGGGAAACCGCGATACGCGACCCGAAGGGCGGCTTCCCGAGCGCACCGGTCGCGTTGCGCAAAGCTTGTGGTGGGATGGCACCATGGCGCTTCGCGCGCCTAACCGGTGACCTCGGGAAGCCGTCCTATGGGTAGCATATGTTAGAATCTATCCACTAGATCATGCAATACAACAGTTCCTATTAGCCAAACCTCGGACCACATTACATCATTGAGGCCATCGCGACTGTGACGGTGCGCCTAGACAGGCTTAGTATTACCGGGCAGGCATAATATCAAACGCGTTCCGCCCCCATCGGAGAAAACAGTCATGACAATTTCTCTGCTATACGGGAAAGGCACTCTCGACATCGTGCCGCCGGAAGGATGCTTGCCGACGATCATCCGCAAGGAGGCCCTGCCGCTGCTCAGCGATCCCGCCGGCAGCGTCGAGGAGGCGTTCGATCATCCTGTCTCAATGCCGCCACTGAGCGAATTGGCGCGCGGCGCGCGATCTGCCTGCATCCTTATCTGCGACATCACCCGTCCTGTCCCCAATGGACTGTTCCTCGGTCCGCTGATACGCCGCCTGCTCAATGCCGGGATTCCGGCAGACGGAATCACCGTTCTCGTGGCAACCGGGCTACATCGCCCCAACGAAGGCGATGAACTCAGTGAGTTGGTTGGCGACCCGTGGGTTCTCGAGACCGTCAAGGTAATCAATCACGATGCGCGCGACGATGCCGCCCATGCTTTATTGGGTCATACGTCGCGAGGCACCGTCGTTCGCCTTGATCGACGCCTAATGGACGCCGACCTGAAGATCGCGACCGGACTTGTTGAACCGCACTTCATGGCAGGTTGGTCCGGTGGCCGGAAAGTAATTGCCCCAGGCATCGCGCATGCTGAGACGATTACAACGTTTCATAATGCCGAGTTCATGTCCCACCCGCGGGCCGCCAACTGCGTTCTCGATGGCAATCCACTGCATGAAGAACAACTGGCCATCGTCGGCATGCTCGGTGGCGCATTGGCCCTCAATACGGTCATCGACGAGGACAGACGGCTGGCTTTCGTGAATTTCGGAGAGATCGTTTCCAGCCACCTACAGGCCGTCGACTTCGTGCGCCAGTATGCCAAGGTCCCGGTTCGCCGCCGATTCAAGACTGTCGTCACCAGTGCCGCCGGCTATCCCCTCGACAAAACCTACTATCAGACGGTCAAAGGAATGGTCGGTCCGCTCGACATTCTCGAGCCCGGCGGCGACCTCATTATTGCTTCGGCCTGTTCCGAAGGCATGGGATCGGCCCACTACGTCGAGGCGCAGCGGCGATTGATCGCACTGGGGAGCCACGGCTTCCTCGCCGATATATCCCGCAAAAATCATGCGGATATCGACGAATGGCAGACACAGATGCAGCTGCGAACCACCAAAGTCGGTGACGTCCACTTGTACACGGACGGGCTTTTGGACGGAAACGCCGACCTTACTGGTGTCAAACGCATCGACTCCATCGAAAGGACACTCGCAGAATGTATCGCCCGCCACGGCGATGCGAATGTCGCCTTCGTACCCGAGGGTCCCTACGTGGTACCATTCCACAGCCCCTCGTGAACGATTCGCGGCGGCAGGCAATGCATCGAGTCGTTTGCCGTGTATAATGAGACCCTCTTAATCTTTTGACGGACAGGTATCCGCAAAAGGGATCGGCAATGTTGCCGATACAGCAATTAAAAATCATCCTACGTTGCAGGTACCTCAAGAATGTGCGTGCACGCATAGCCCGTTGTGCAAATGGGGTTTACTGAACAATCGGTTATGCTCCATAAACATGCTCTTCAAGATCCGAAATTGGACTTGGTGGGGGAGTTCGGAGCCGTGGGGGCTTCCGAACGAGGATGGGCCTGACTGCTGTCGTAGGATAGCACGACGAAGTATTGGCAATGCTCAGATGACTTGACGGGGATCATTCCTCGCCAGGCAAACGTGGCCCATATTGACTGTAACCTTCGGGACTATAATCCTGGATCCTTCGCACTCCCCCAACGGAATGAATGAAGGGAGATGCAATCAATGCCTCGAAATCCAGGCATCAAAAGCAATCCATCAAAAGCACGCGTGAAACCCGCGGCGGCGGCAGCGGGTCAACAGCCGTCGTCCAAACGAAGGAAGATCCTAAAGGACGGACCGCACCCCATCGACGTCCATGTCGGACGACGGATGCGGGAGAAACGAACGCTACTTGGTCTCAGCCAAAGCCATCTGGCTGAAAAAGTTGGATTGACCTTCCAACAAATACAAAAATACGAGCGCGGCACGAATCGCATATCCGCTAGCCGCCTCTGGCAGCTCAGCGAAATTTTAGGCGTCCCTATAGCATGGTTTTTTGAGGATATTGGCGGCGGAGCACCCGTGAATGATTCCGTCGCTGCCAAGACAGAAACGCTAAAACTCGCTCGCTATTTTATCGCCTGCCCACCCGCCACGAGAAAACACCTAGCTGCCCTCATTAAAGCGGCAGCGGAGGTTTGCTGATCGCTACTTGGCTATGCCACGGTACAATATTCACGTCGTTGAACAGCATCGAACTTGCTTGAAGCGGCCGCCATTTGTTCAACAGACAGGCGCATTTTTAGGTGCCACGCACCAGCGCCGCTGGCGCCCTATCGCCCCCTGACAATGCCGGCGTTAACGGAATGTTATGACCAGCACGCATTTTATGTGTTGTGGCAATGGTATCTGTGACGCTTTGCGATCAGCGCAAGAAAATACGGGGCTATTTCGGGTTCATTTCACCAATTAAAATTAGCGGCGACGAAAGAAACGTGTTGCGCTATTCTTTACGCGCTTCGGTAAAATGGTGTTTTCTACGGGCAATGAGCTTTCGTTGACGGATTCCGGCACGGAAAATACGCGGAGATATCTGGACTGTGAGTTTATTGGCAACAGGAAAATCAGGACACACACCGGCCGGCTTTCGGTTGCTGTGGTCGATACTCCTGATGTTGCCGCTCTTGTTGGCCAGTCAGGCACAGGCTAAATACGCCTCCATCATTGTCGATGCTGATTCAGGGCGCGTTCTCCACGCAGTCAATGCTGACACCCAGAATTTTCCGGCGTCGCTGACCAAGATGATGACCTTGATGATGCTCTTCGACGGGCTGAAGGCTAAATCGATTTCCCTCGAAACCCGCCTTCCTGTCTCCAGTCAGGCCGCGGGTCAGCCGCCATCGAAACTTGGTCTCGGAAAAGGCGATACCATTTCAGTTCGCGACGCAATTCTTGCCCTCGTCACCAAATCCGCCAATGACGTTGCTGTCGTCGTTGCCGAGGCGCTGGGCGGGACAGAATCCGGCTTTGCCCGCATGATGACATCCAAGGCCCGCGAGATCGGCATGTCCAATACCACATTTCGCAATGCCTCGGGTTTGCCCAACCGCGGCCAACTCAGCACCGCGCGTGATATGGTGATCCTTGCCCGGACGCTGCTGACAGATTTCGCAACCTACTACGGTTACTTCTCGACCAAGAATTTTACCTATCGTGGTACCCGCCACGGCAATCATAATGGCCTGCTCGGCAACTATGAAGGCACCGACGGGATTAAAACCGGATATATACGCGCATCCGGCTTCAACCTTGTCGCATCAGTCCGGCGGAACGGGACCCGGCTTGTTGGCGTGGTTTTTGGTGGGCGAACGGGACGATCCCGAGACAGGCATATGGTCAAACTTTTTGACCAGGGGTTTGCCCAGATGAACAGAACTTTTCTAGCGGAGCTTACCCCACCGATGCCAACGCATAGGCTTGCTGGTATCTCGATGGCACCGCCACGGGCCACTACTGGTGGGGGCGGTAGCAAGATCATCGCTGGAGCGGCACCAACGCCGAAAAATAATTCCCGGCAGAATCTTGCGAGCACGCCGGTCGAAGACCAAGGCTCAACCGAGGACGCCTCAACGGCAACAACCAGCGACTGGGGAATTCAGGTCGGCGCATATGCAACGCCGGATCCTGCTTGGGATATCGCGGGGAAAGCAGCTGCCACCGCTCGGCGCCTCCTTGATGGAAGCGGTGTCATCAAGGTGGTTCCATTGCCAAAAAAGGGTGGCCGAAAGCTATACCGGGCTCAGATTCTCGGTATTTCTGAGCAACAGGCTCGGCAGTCCTGTGCCTACCTTGAACTCAAAAAAATCAATTGCATGCCGCTGCGTATGAAAGAACCCCTGCAGCTCGCCTCGCGCGACAGGTGACATTCGGTATTTAACCGAAGTCAGGTGGTTCCACGCCGCTTGCTTTCAACTGCTCGACAAGCATCGCCTTAAGGCGCCCCATACCAGCCTGACTGGACGACTCGCAGCGGGCGACAAGAACCGCCTGGGTGTTGGAAGCACGCAGCAGCCACCATCCGTCATCCGTATTGACCCTCACGCCGTCAATATCGTTGACCTGGATTCCGGAAACAGATCCCAAACGCTCTTTGACTTCCTTGACGGCCTCGAATTTTCGTTCCTCGGGACAATCGAAACGCAATTCCGGCGTATTGATCATGTGCGGCATGGCCTCGCGCATTTCCGCCAACGATTTGTCCGAACGGCTAACGATCGATATCAAGCGAAGCGCCGCATACATGGCATCATCAAAGCCATACCACTTATGCCCAAAGAAGATGTGGCCACTCATCTCCCCGGCCAGCGGCGATCCTAATTCAGCCATCTTGGATTTGATCAGGGAATGGCCAGTCTTCCACATAACGGGATCGCCACCCATTCGGGCTATCTCGTCAAACAACACCTGACTAGCCTTGACGTCGGCAATGATCGTTGCGCCCGGCACCGCCTTCAGCACTTCGTTGGCCAAGACCACCAGTATCTGGTCGCCCCACAAGACCGTTCCTGTGCCATCGACAACGCCGATCCGATCGCCATCGCCATCAAAGGCGATCCCCAGATCACAATTCTCGGACCGGACGGTACCCTTCAGGTCCTCCAAATTCTTCTCGACCGTGGGGTCGGGATGATGATTTGGAAACGTTCCGTCAATATCATCGTACAAAAGCAGATGACGCCCCGGCAGCTTCGCGGCAACCGCACGCAGCACATCGCCCATCGCACCATTTCCCGCATCCCAGGCGACCACCAAATCGCGCCCATGCTCGTAATCCCGCAGGAGACGGGTGACATAGTCGTCCATCACCGGCCGGGCAATCTCCTTGCCGCTGCCACTGGCAAATTCACCTTTGGCCGCGATCGATCCGAGTTCGAGGATCTGCTCACCATAGAATGCATCCCCGCCCATCATGATCTTAATGCCATTGTAGTCGGGCGGATTATGCGAGCCGGTGATCATGGCGCCGGCATCCAGCCCCAGCTCTTTGGCGGCATAATAGAGCATCGGCGTCGGACCTAGGCCGACACGGTATACCGTCATCCCGCAGCTCATCAGGCCTTCGACCATCGCCTGCGCGAAGCGCGGCGAACTAAGGCGGCCATCATAACCGACGGCAACCGTACTGCCGTTTTGCCGCGCTACCATCGTTCCCAGCGCCTGGCCGACAGCAAAGACGTCATCCGCATACAGGGTCTCATCTACAATGCCGCGAATATCGTACTCACGAAGTATCGTTGGATGGAGCGCACGTCCCTGAGTCACGATACTGCCCTCTTCTACTTTGCCACCGGCGACCGGAATGGCCGTCCGACACACGTATAGTGAAATCCCGCCGCTGCCATGTCGTCAGGGTCATAGATATTTCGCAGGTCAACAAGCACGGGACTCTTCAGCAGAGCCTTGACCTTTTCAAAATCGAGCGAACGAAACTGGTTCCATTCCGTGATGATGACCAGTGCCTCCGCCCCACCCATGGTCTCGTATGCACTGTCGCACCAGATCAAGCCCTCGGGCATGACCTTGCGGGCTTCACCCATGCTTTCCGGGTCGTAAACACGGATCTCGGCCCCGCTCTCTTTTAGCGTGGCGATAATGTCGAGACTTGGCGCATCGCGCATGTCGTCTGTGTTCGGCTTGAAGGCAAGACCAAGGACCGCGATTGTTTTACCCTGGACGGAAC
>JAQCKY010000159.1 GCA_027592155.1 Pseudomonadota bacterium | reverse complement strand
CCCAGCCGCGAGCTCCTTTTTGTAGGCGGCAACCGTGGCCGCGCCTTCGGGACACAGCAGTGATCCCTCGGTTTCCGCGACTTCGGTGAGGGCCTCAGCGATGGCCTCGTCATCCACGGCGGTTGCGAACCCGTTGCTCTCACGGATGGCGCGAAGGATCAGAAAATCACCGACCGCGGCAGGGACACGAATACCGGCGGCATAAGTATGCGCGTCTTCCCATCGCTCGGCGAATTCGTCTCCGGCGTCGAACGCCCTGACGATCGGGGCGCAACCCGATGCTTGGACGGCGACCATTCGTGGCCGTTTCGATCCAATCCAGCCGATTGCTTCCAACTCTTCGAAAGCCTTCCACATGCCGATTAAGCCGGTCCCGCCGCCGGTCGGATAGAAGATGACGTCGGGGACTTCCCATCCCAACTGTTCGGCAAGCTCCAGCCCCATCGTCTTCTTGCCCTCAATCCGGTAGGGCTCCTTCAATGTCGAGGTGTCGAACCAATTCATCGCGTCTTTGCCGTCGCCGACGATCTTGCCGCATTGGTCGATCAGCCCGTTGACGAGATAGGTCTTCGCACCCTGTAGGGCGATTTCCCGGACGTTGACCTCCGGGGTGTCCTCGGGACAGAAGACGTACGCCTCTATTCCCGCCCGCGCGCAATAAGCCGCCAGCGCGGCGCCCGCATTGCCGTTGGTCGGCATCGCCATCCGGGTGATTCCGAGCTCTTTGGCCATGGAGACCGCGAGGGCTAAACCACGGGCCTTGAAAGAGCCTGTGGGGAGGCGGCCTTCGTCTTTGACAATGACTTCCGACGCGCCGTGAGCAGTTGCGAACTTCGGGAGCGGGATCAAAGGTGTCATCACCTCGCCGAGCCGGACGATGTTCTCTGACCGGCGTACCGGCAGGAATTCCCGGTATCGCCAGAATTCGGGTATTCGCGCCGCCACAGTTTCCTTGGTGACGGCGGCGCCGAGCGCATCGAGATCGTAGCGGACCAAGAGCGGTTTGCCTGCCGTCGACAGCCCGTGAATTTGATCCGCCTCGAAGCGTTCGCCGGTCAGGCCGCATTCCAGATGGGAGACAAAGGTCGGTAGTTGTTCCATCAGCTGAGGCCTTTTCGGTTATGCGTCTTTATGCGGTCGAGGTTGGGAGCGGGCTCCGGTCGGTCAGGTCCATTTGCCGGTACGCCAGCAGTTCGAACATCTCCGCCCGGATTTTGGTATGCGCCGGATCGTCCCACAAATTGTGAAGCTCGTGCGGGTCATTTTCAAGATCATAGAGGTCGCCCCAGGTGACGCCGTGATAGATCGTCATCCGGTGGGTTTTGGTGACCAGGGTGCGGACGCGGGAGGGCGGTTCCAGATCGAAGTAGGGGCGTTGATCGTCAGCTTCCACGATTGCACAGCCTGGTCCCTGATCAGGCGCGCCATCGATTTCGGGCAGAAGGCTTCGGCCTTGCACGCCGTTATAAGGTTCTATTCCGACGCGATCCAAAATCGTTTGGGCGATATCGACGGTTCCGGAGAGGGCATCCGAACGTCCGGACTTGGCCCGGTCGGGTGTGTCGGCCCAGATAAAGGGCACTCGTACCAGACCCTGGAAGTGGATGGGGCCCTTGAGGAGGAGTTGATGATCCGCCATCAGGTCGCCATGGTCGGTGGTGAAGACGATGATCGTGTTGTCGGCGAGACCATGCTCTTCGAGCTTGGCAACCAGCCGTCCGACATGGTCGTCGATCATGGCAATTGATCCATAGGTCAACGCGATTGCTTCCTTGGCGTGGCGCTCCTCGGTCGCAAACAGCTCCTGCCCCTGGGTGTTTTGTGTGCCGTCTTCACGGCGGCTGTGCGCCCATTTCACCCCTTCCGAGCGGGGCTCGTTGGAATAAAAGGACGGCGGCAACTCAACGTCTTCAGGGTCAAACATGTCCCAATATTTTCCCGGCGCGTTGAAGGGGTGGTGGGGGTCCGGGTAAGACGCGAAAGCGAAGAACGGGGCGTCATCTCCGGATGCCGCATGGTTGTCGAGGAAGTTTAGGGTCTTTTCGGTGACATAGCTGGTCGGGAAAAGCTCTTCCGGGACGGCGGTGCGCCATGCCTGGGGACAGGTATAGTCACTGGGTAGCGCATTCTCCGGTCCGCGCAGACTGTCGGAGCCGGGGTGGCGTCCTTCCAGCCAACGATTGTAGTCGCCGCCGACTTTGTCGCCATGGCCGGTGCAGATATCAACATGATCGAAACCGTAGAACGGCGTCTTTACTTGGAAGGTGGAATCCTTGTCCCAATTCTTCGGAACCTCTTGTTCATAAGCATCCGCCGGGGCATCGGGTTTCATCGCTTCGGCAAACTCTCCGGTTTGAGATTGGCGCCCGGGCGCCGGGTCCTTGGCTTTGAGGATCGGCGTCATCTCGGTCATGTTTTGAACGTGGGCCTTGCCGAGCAGCGCGGTGCGATAGCCGGCATTGCGCAACAGATCGACGAAGGTGTTCGATTTAATCGACAGCGGAATACCGTTATGGCGAACGCCGTGAGTCGAAGTCATTCGTCCGGTCATGAGTGTTGAGCGGTTCGGCATGCAGACGGGGTTCGCGACGTAGAAACGATCGAAGGCACGTCCGCGGGCGGCAATTGCGTCGATGTTTGGGGATTTTACGACCTTATGGCCATAGCATCCGAGGTAGTCCGCGCGGTGTTGGTCGGTGATGATGAATAGAAAATTCGGTCGGTCTGACATTGGTCTGTCCTGTCTATAGCGATCCCAGCTTTTGCCGGGTATTCAGTTGGAGGCAGAAAATTCTGACATCGGACCACATCATTAAAAAGCTCCGTCATCGTCGTTATCGGTTGCCGTATGCCGGGTCAAGCCGATGATTGGGCAACGACCGTTCTGCGGAAAATGGCTCTGGGGATTTGGCGGAACGTTCTCCTTCGGCAAATTATCGTGCCAGCCCGTAAATAATCTAGTATGAGAAATTAACGGCAGGGTCCGTTATTGGCCCCATTGAGAAATGATCGGGGAGGGAGAGACGATGATCTACGAGTTTCGAACCTATACGTTGAAGGTCGGCAGCCTTAACCCGGTGTTGGATCTATTTGAAAAATCGATGCCAGCACGCGAGAAATATTCAGATCTGGGTGCGTTTTTTTACAGTGAATTTGGACGGGCCAATCAGATCCTCCACATTTGGCCTTTTGAAGATCTCAATCAACGTGCGCAGATCCGGGCGGATTCCCACAATGATCCGGACTGGCCGCCGAAGATCGCGGACCATCTCCTTGATATGGAATCGGAAGTTTTCATTCCCGCCGATTTTGTCGAGCCGCTCAAGCCGGGTGTTTACGGAAATTTTTATGAAATCCGGAGTTACGATTACCGGCCCGCGACGATTCCGGCAGGGCTAAAAGCCTGGGCCGAGCGTATCGACGAGCGGGTCAAACGGTCTCCTTGCGTGGGACTGTTCTACAGCGATTTCGGACGGCTCAATAAACTGGTCCATATTTGGCCTTATGACAGTCTTGAGCAACGGGCGGAGATCCGTGCAAAGGCGGAAGCGGACGGGATATGGCCACCCAACAGCGGGGACAAGCGGCCGATTACACAGGATGTCGCAATCTGGCGTCCGGCCGCCTTTTCACCGGTCAAATAAGAGCAATCACAATCAAAGATATTCGGGGAGGATAAGCATGATATACGAATTTCGGACCTACACGCTCAAGGTCGGCTCGCAGCCGGAAGTCATCAAGCGTTTCGGCGAAAAGTACGAAACCCGCAAGAAACATTCTGAAATGGCGGCGTTCTGGTTCACGGATATTGGGCCGCTCAATCAAATCATCCATGTTTGGCCCTACGAGGACATGAACCAGCGTGCGGAAATTCGGGCGGCATCGGTGAAAGCCGGCGATTGGCCGCCGGATATCGGTGAGTTCATGGTCCACCAAACGTCAGAGATCTTCACGGCCTTTCCATTTGTGCCGGCGCTGGAGCCGGGGAACCACGGTCCGATCTATGAGTTGCGGTATTACGAGGTTCAAGCGGGTACGATTCCAGCGATGACGGAGACTTGGAAAGAGGCGTTACCGGCGCGGTTAGAATTGTCACCGATTGTCGCGGCGATGACCTCGGACACCGGCATCCTCAATAAGTTCATCCATATTTGGCCATACAAGAGCTTTGAGGAAAGATCGGAAGTTCGCGCCAAGGCAACCGCCGCTAAAATATGGCCGCCTCGTGGCGTGGGGGGGCCTCCTCTCGATCAAAAGAATTTGATCATGTACCCGGCGCCATTCTCGCCCATGCAGTGATCGTTCGTGGCGATGACCTAAACGTGTACTTGAATTTACGTTCTAGTATTCTCATATTGGGCTTGTTCCAACACAATTGCCGTGAGGAGGCATGATGGGCCGACCGAAGGAATATGACCGGGAAGAAGTTCTGGACTCCGCCATGCAGGTGTTCTGGAGCAAGGGGTTTGAATGCACATCGATGCAGGATCTCGTTGACGCCATGGGCATAAACCGCGGCAGCATTTATGCCGAGTTCGGCGACAAGCGCAGTTTGCATCTTGCCGCATTGGATCTGTTTTACAAAAAAGAGATCTGCACCATGCTCTCGCCCATCGACCAGCCGGGGTCGCGCATAGCCGCGATCCGGGCGATGTTCGAGGCCATTATCGAAAATGCACTGAGCGGTGATTGCCGTGGATGTATGATTTATAATACCGCGGTCGAGTTATGTCCGAATGACGCTGAGGTCACCGAAAAAGTCGCGGCGGGGCTCAAAAAAGCGGAGGATACGATCTACGAGACGTTGATCGATGCCAGAGCCAAAGGGGAATTGGCCGATAATCGAAACCCTCGGTCCTTGGCGCGGTTTTTGACCAACAGCCTTAACGGCCTCCGGGTCATGAGTATGGTTTCCCGTGACGGGCAGGCGCTCCAAGATATCGTCGATCAGACGCTCTCGATTCTCGATTAAATTAACCGACTGATAAATAACAGTTAAATTGATCACTATTTGTTGAATATTCATTCTAATATAAATCTTGAATGATCATTCAAATAAACTATCTCAGTTACTGGAAGGTGTAGCCGGAACGACAATTCAGCTTCGCCAAAACACCTAACTGAGAGAGATATCATGACCGTAAATCCCTATATCGATATTTCCCCCCCGGAGGTGAGACTGCCGCCGGTGGATCGAGGCCCCGCTTCGATCCGAAATGCCATCCTCCGCGTCGTTGCCGGAATTCTTCTGGGCATTATTGCATTCGCCGTGATCATCGCCTTTAGCGGTCCGGTCTCCGCACAGCAGGCTGCTGGCGATCGCACGACATTGGTTAAACAGTTGACGCAGCGCTTTGCCGAGCATCCTGTCTCAATCGGTCTGACAAGCTCCGGCGGTATGATTGAAATCTTCGCCAGTAAGGACGGTTCAACCTGGACAATGCTGTTGACCATGCCCGATGGCCAATCGCGGGTCATCGGTGATGGCGAGAGTTGGTTTACCGTTCCGGAAAAACTTTCGGGTACGAAGATTTCTAGTGCGGCCCGCGCAGGGGATCACTGATGTCGGAGAGCCTGGATGCCGCGAACGGCATAATAAAAGCCCCGACCAATATACTGGCCTGGGCTTTTTCTGTTTCTTTATCTTATGCCGTGGGGCCGCTCCATTCAGTCACCACATCTGCGATTTCGGCACGTGACCTTTCACTGGGGGGCTCGGTTGCCGAGCCGATATACATCAGCCCAATGATTTCGGTCTCCGCCGTATGACCGAGTGCCTTGCGTATCGCGGGGCTATAGGCCGGCCACTCCGTAAGCCATTGGGCGACATAACCGATCGCGTGACTTCCGTTCAGAATATTCTGGCACAGCGCGCCGCCGGAAAGTTCCTGCTCGATCAGCGGCACCTTCGCTGCCTTCTCGTGGTTAAGGTAGCGGGTGACGACCAAGAGGATGGGCGCGCGTTGCAGCCTCGCGCGCTCGAATTCGATCTCTTCCGGCGTCGCGCCGGGATGGTCTTTGGCAAATTCATTTGCCGCGATCTCCCCCAGCGCTTGCTGGCCTTCCTTTTTAATCACCTGAATGCGCCACGGAAAACAACGGCCATGGTCGGGAACGCGCAA
>JAQCKY010000158.1 GCA_027592155.1 Pseudomonadota bacterium | reverse complement strand
GGGCGCAGCAGGGCTTTTTCACCATAGAGCGAACATTCCCTGCTCGCCCCGAATCACAGCAAGTCATCAAAGAGCCCTGCACATCTTGCCGGGGATCCGGCCGGGTTCAACAAGAGAAGACACTGTCGGTTTCGATTCCCCAGGGGGTCGAGGACGGAACCCGCATTCGGCTGGCCGGTGAAGGCGAAGCTGGTCTACGGGGGGCGCCGTCGGGCGATCTCTATATCTTTATCTCCATCGCATCCCACCGAATTTTTCTGCGGGACGGGTCGAACATTCATTGCCGGGTACCGGTACCGTTTACGACGGCGGCCCTCAGCGGTCATATTGAAGTGCCGACGGTTGATGGCAGCCGCGCCCGTATTACCGTGCCGGCCGGGACCCAATCGGGCCATCAGTTCAGACTCCGGGGTAAAGGCATGTCGATCCTCCGCAGTAAGGAGCGCGGCGACATGTTCGTCGAAGTCTATGTTGAGACGCCGGTTAATCTGAGTAAAAAGCAAAAAGAGTTGCTGGGCGAATTCCGGGAAATCGGCTCGGAGGCAAAAAACAGTCCCGAGTCGGAAGGATTTTTCACCAAGGTAAAAGACCTCTGGGAAGACCTGAAGAGCTAGAACCGGTAACCTCCGCGGTGTATGTAACGGGACAGGGTAACCGGTCGGGGGAAGATTCATGAAAATCGGCGTTGTCGGATGCGCAGGCCGCATGGGCCAGATGAACATCCAGGAAATCGTTACGACCGCGGGATGCGAGATCGCGGGCGGTACCGAGGGTGCCGGTAACCCGGCAATCGGCAAAGACGTCACTGCGCTCGCCGGTCTTGAGCCTTCGGGTATATTGGTTAGCGATGATCCGGCGGCGCTCTTTGCCGCTTGCGACGCGGTGATTGATTTTACGGCGCCCGATGCGACGGTCGCTCACGCCCGCTTGGCGGCGGAAACCGGCACCATTTTGATCGTTGGGACCACCGGGCTGTCTTTCGAGCAAGAATCCGTTTTGGCTGAAGCGGCAAAAAAGACTGTCATCTTTTACGCCCCGAATATGAGTGTCGGGGTCAATTTATTGTTCGCGCTGACGCAACGGGCCGCCGAGATTCTGGGCGATGATTACGATATCGAAGTGCTGGAAATGCATCACCGCCATAAAGTCGACGCACCTTCGGGCACGGCTCTCGGACTCGGACGGGCTGCCGCCAAGGGGCGTGGCGTCGATCTGGATGCGGTGTCACAGCGCAGCCGCGACGGTCATACCGGCGCGCGGGAGACCGGGGTCATCGGGTTTGCAACCTTGCGGGGCGGTGATGTCGCGGGAGACCATTCGGTTATTTTTGCCGGGGATGGGGAGCGGGTCGAGCTGACCCATAAGGCCAGCAGTCGGGCGGTGTTTGCCCGGGGGGCGGTGCGCGCGGCGTTGTGGACGGCGGATCAGAAACCCGGGCTCTACAGTATGATGGACGTGCTTGGTTTCTAGGCTCTAATACGCCGGGCTGCGCAATTCCTGCAAAGCGGCTTCGAGCGTATTTGCCAATTCGCGCCGCTCGACCAGCGGCAGGAAGGCACCCACCTCCACGGAATTTCCCTTCGATTGAAGCGTCACCGGTGCGGGCTGGTCGGACGAGCGATCAAAACCCAATTGAGTCCAATAGGGATGAAAGCTCACCAGCTTTTCGCGCCCGTTGGGATCGATGCGCCGGATGGTGAGATGGTTCGCCGAAAGCTGGATTGCTTCGCGGATTTTCCGGTTCCGCAGCGTGATCCAAAACGCTCCGGAAAGGAGAACAATTTCGAGACCCATAAATCCCAATACCGGCGTTGCCCCGGCGGCAAAAAATATCGAACCCAGGATGAGGCAGATGCCGCTGAAAACACCGAGCACCCATTTGGCCATTTGCCGGGTGATCATGGCATTTGGATGCAACTCGATCTCGAGGATTGCCGAACCCGTTGAGGGGTTTGGCATGAGGCGTTGAATATCGATCATGAACTCTTTTTCATCCTACGCCCAGGATACCAAAATCAGGTCTCATCGCAAAATGACAGCTCGCACGGCTGCGGAATGGGGTTGTCCTGTGGAGACGGACGGATAAGGTTGCCGGATGAAGAAAAAGGACATCGAAGGATTTTACGCAACCTTGGCCGAGGCAATGCCCGAGCCCAAGGGCGAGCTCGACTACGTCAATACCTATACCTTGCTCGTTGCCGTGGTGTTATCGGCGCAGGCAACCGATGTCGGGGTCAACAAAGCAACCGGCCCATTATTTAAGGTGGTCGATACGCCGGAGAAAATGATCGCCTTGGGTGAGAGCAAGTTGAAGGATTACATCAAGACCATCGGGCTGTTTAACACCAAGGCGAAGAATGTCGTCAAGCTGAGCCAAATGCTGATCGATGAGCATGGCAGTGAAGTTCCGACACACCGTGATACCCTGGTGAAACTGCCGGGTGTTGGCCGAAAGACCGCCAACGTGGTCCTCAATATTGCGTTTGGGGCGCCGACGATTGCCGTCGACACCCATATTTTTCGAATTTCCAACCGGACGGGACTGGCGTCGGGCAAAACCCCAGACGCAGTGGAAAAGGGTTTGGAAAAAGTGACGCCCGATGTCTACAAACGCCGTGCCCATCAATGGCTGATCCTGCACGGGCGTTATGTTTGTAAGGCACGGAAGCCAGACTGTCCGAACTGCATCGTCAGGGACTATTGCGCTTACAAAGCCAAGACAACTCTCGAGTAGGGCTTAGCTGGTTTTGTTTTCCGGCCGTTTGCGAAGCAGGTCGCTCAAGCACTTTTCCGGTGAAACATTTTTGATCGAGATTCCGCGGACATCGACATGTTCGACCTTCAACGCCGGACCGGATTTATAGAGAAACAGATCGATCCGACAGTCAGTACTGCGGTACTGCCAAATTTCCGCGGGATTATCGCGGCGGCTGAAATCAGGTGCCCCTACCAGATCTTGGACCTGTTGCCCGGTTTGACCGAGAAGCTGCTTTCTCAGATCACCGAGATTTAAGCTGGCTTGGGGTATCGGAATTTCAGGCTTCAGTTTGGCGGCCTCGCCGGCGGGAAGGGTATTCGCGGGTCGCGCCGTCGTCTCTTCAGAGTTGTTCGTCTGGGTGGTCGGCTCGGCCGTCGGAGTCTCTACATTGGCCGCCGTACCACAGGCGGCGAGACATAACAGGACTGGCAAAGACCAGAACCGAGGGGCCATCGCTGAACGAACAGACACTAAATGTTCAATTGGAACTGCCGGCCGGACCGGGAAGCGGTTTTGTCACCCGTTCCGGTATCGGCGAATAATCCGATGGCACGTCCTCGAGTGAAGCCATATCGCCCGAAATTTCGCCACCGGATTCGATGATAATTCTGCCGTACCGAACGGATCCATTAACATGGCCGTTTTTACGAATGGTCAGGCGTCGGCGGGCAACTAAATTACCCTCGAAATGGCCGCTGATATCGGCCTCATCGACCTCCGCATTGCCTTTGAAGTAGCCGGTCTGGGAAATTTCGATGACGCGGGCATCGTAGATGGAGGCTTCTACCCGGCCTTCCACCACCAGTTTCTCACAGGAGGTGATTTCGCCGTTAAGGCAGATGTTGCGGCCGACCGTCAACCGGTTTGCCTCATCATCCGCCGGCAGCAGCGGTTCCGCGCGACGCGGCGCCCCTGGAATTTCGGCCACCCGGCGCGGGATATCGGGCCGGGTCTGCGCGCCGTTTGAAATCGGCGTGGACGCCGGACCATTCTTTGAGAACGGCTTTATCGGCGGCGCCGGGAGCTCTGCCGACACTTTGCCACCGGCAGCGGCGGTTTCGGCGATTGGCGTCTTGTCTTTGTCTCTTCCAAACATGATGTGACCCGTAAACCTTAACAATCGATCCTAGGTGGCGGCCGGAACGTCGCGTCTTATCCTATCCGTTCCCGTTGTCGCCATCTCTCAAATAAGTGCACCATTGCTGCGGTGGCAACAACCGGTGCCAGGAGATTTACAAACGGTATCGTCATCAAAAATGCAATGAACGCCCCCGCTATTATGACCTGCCACCGTATGCTTCGCCTGAGCCGGCGCGCTTCTTCTGGAATCAGCCGACGATGGGCGACAAGTTCATAATACTCCCTGCCCAGAAGATACCCATTCAAGCCGTAGAAGACAAAAAGATTAAGCGGCGGTACGAAAAATAGAATCAGATAAATCGGCAGGATGAGGAGGTTCAGAATCACCGCGAGAAGGGCAAATTTTACGGTGATCCAAATTACCTCACTGATCGGCTGTTCACGGGCAGCGGGCAGGCCGGGATAGTATCGGTTTTCTACGGCTCGGACGGCCTCATCCAGGAAAAAGCCGACGATGATTGTCACTACCGAGGGGAATAATATCCAAATGAGGATCAGGACCGCAATTTGTCCGCCCAGATCGGCAAGGGTTTCCATCCAGCCGGTCGTGAAGAGCGCGGTTCCGACCAGAACGCTGTCAGCGACAAACCAGATCGCGATAAAAATCAGCAGCGCGCCGATGATCGCGCGTATGAGAACCCGCCTCAGCGACGGTTCGGGGAGTTGGGTAAAGGCTTTACTAAAGGCACTGATCACAGCTTGTCGGTCCGTTTTGTTTTGGGAATATATCATCGCAAAGCTTGAGCATGATCGCGGCCTGACTATACTCCGAGCGGCAACAGAATAGGAAATTTCCAGACATGACCGAGACCACCTACGATGTGGTTGGCATCGGGAACGCCATTGTGGACGTTCTTGCCCATGCCGATGACGCGCTACTCCAAGAAAACGGCCTTGCAAAGGGCGCCATGACAATTATCGATGCGGATCGGGCCGAAAGCCTTTACGCCGCCATGGGGCCTGGTATTGAGGCTTCGGGCGGTTCCGCCGCCAACACCATTGCCGGCCTGGCGTCCCTTGGCGGACGCGGTGCCTTTATCGGCAAGTGCCGCGACGACCAACTCGGCAATGTCTTCCAGCATGACATCCGGGCCGCCGGCGTGGCGTTCGACAGCACACCGGCGACGACCGGGGCGCCCACCGCACGCTGTCTGATTTTCGTGACACCCGATGCTCAGCGCACCATGCAGACTTTTTTGGGTGCCTGCGTCGATCTTGGGCCCGAAGATATCGATACGGATGTCATCGCGGCTTCCGAGGTCGTTTATCTTGAGGGTTATCTCTACGATCCGCCGCGTGCCAAGGAAGCCTTCATCAAGGCAGCGCAGGCGGCAAAATCCGCGGGCCGTCGAGTGTCTTTGAGCCTGTCTGATCCCTTCTGCGTTGACCGGCATCGCGAGGCGTTTCTCGATCTCGTCGCCAACCACGTCGATATTCTTTTCGCGAATGAAGACGAGATAAAATCTCTCTATCAGGTCGATGAATTCGACGCGGCTCTGCAGCATGTCCGCGGTCATTGCGAAATTGCAGCGCTGACCCGGAGTGAGAAAGGGTCTATTGTTGTCTCTGGCGATGAGGTTCACGTTATCGACGCGGAACCGGTCGAAAAAGTTATCGACACGACCGGCGCCGGAGATGCCTACGCGGCAGGCTTCCTTTATGGCATTACGCAAGGCTACGATCTGGCAACCTGTGGCCGTCTCGGGGGTATCGCGTCGGCGGAAATCATCAGCCATTTCGGGGCTCGTCCCGAGCAGCCGCTTGCGCAACTTGCGGCAAAGGTGGTGAGCGGAACGTAGTCACCTCTGGGGAAGACGCTGGCCCGGGCCTTCTTTAGGATCGTTGGCGATGTCTGAAACGATGAACACCGGACCAACAGGGCCAGGGGGGCCGGCGGGCATCGCACCGTCCGGCCATAGGTTCGATGTTTCATGGTTTTGGCGGGGTTTGCCCGCCGGTATGCGCCGACGCTGGTGGATGTTCCGGCTATTCGACCTCGTCATCGCGCACTGGCCGGTTTTTAAAAAGCGCCGGGGCGTGATGGTGGTCCGGATGGACGGGATCGGTGACATGGTCTTGTTCCGGCGCAGTCTCGAAAGCTATGCCGAGGCATTTAACGTATCCCCGGGGGACATTACCGTCGTCGGCTGCACAAGCTGGGGGGCAATTGCCGATACGCTTTTTGCCGGCTATCAGGTTCATGTTATCGATGAACATGCCTTTGCC
>JAQCKY010000157.1 GCA_027592155.1 Pseudomonadota bacterium | reverse complement strand
TCACGAGGGTAGATTTGGCTCTTTACGCGGCAAAAAACACTGGTCGAAACAAGGTTATGACAGAGCGGGAATTAGACGATTCGGATAAGTGACCCAGGTGCCGGAAACGGCGTTTCGAACTTTTAGAATTCCTCCTGTCGGACTATGTCGAGGAACTCCTTGGCCTATCTGACCGGAATCACTATGTATTGTTTTAGGCTCATAGCAAAATAAGACCATAAATGGCGCGTCGCCCCTTCCGTTGGAGCCACGTGATGCTTCGCATCCGCAGGCTCATTCGTAACGACCAGCTTATCCTCTCGGTACTGGCGGTCATTGTTGGGCTTGTCGCGGGGGCTGGAACCGTCGCCATCCGGAAGTTGATCGGCTTTATCCAATTTTATGCCTATGGCTCGGACTCCGAGTCCTTGTTCACCGAAGGCCACGCGCTGGAATGGTGGCAGATCTTGGTCGTGCCGACCGCCGGTGGTCTGCTCATTGGATTATTTATCTATTACGCGATGCCGGGCCGGCGTCCTCTCGGCATCGCCAATGTCATCGAAGCAAGTGCCTTACGCGGTGGACGCATGTCTTTCCGGGCCGGTATCGGTGCGGCGATAGCCAGTTCCGCGTCGATCGGCGTTGGTGCGTCCGTTGGCCGGGAAGGTCCTGCGGTTCATCTCGGTGCGACGATGGGCGCGTGGATTGCCGAACGGCTGCATCTTACCCGATCCTTATCCCGGGCATTGCTTGGCTGCGGGGCGGCGGCGGCCGTGGCTGCCTCGTTTAACGCGCCCATCGCCGGCGCCTTGTTCGCCCATGAAGTGATCGTCGGCCATTTTGCCTTAAGCGCTTTTGCCCCAATCGTGATTGCCAGCGTCGTCGGGACCATCATTTCGCGGGCCACCTTCGGCAATTTTCCGGCTTTTGAGGGCGGTGAGCATGCGCTGGCCTCGATTTGGGAGTTCCCCGCGTTTGTCGGGCTCGGCGTGCTCTGCGGCGTGACCGCAATTCTCTTTATGCGATCCGCGATGATGGCGGAAGACATCGCCCAAAAGATACCAACGCCGCAATGGGTGAAGCCGGCCATCGGCGGATTTCTGGTTGGACTGATCGCTTTGATTTTGCCGCAAATCATGGGGGTTGGTTATGCGGCGACCAACGAGGCCCTTCGTGTCGAACTTTCCCTGCAACTCTTGATCGCTCTCATCCTCGCAAAGATCCTGGCGACCTCGATCAGCGTCGGTGCTGGATTTGGCGGGGGCGTCTTCACACCGTCGTTGATGATTGGCGCGATGCTGGGCGGCGCTTATGGCCTTATCGTTACCGGCATTCTGCCGGAATATTCCTCCGGGCCGAGTGCCTATACCATTGTCGGTATGGGGGCGATGGCCGCCGCGGTACTGGGCGCGCCGATATCGACAACCCTGATTGTTTTTGAGCTTACCGGCGATTATGCGCTGACGGTCGCGGTGATGATTGCGATTGTGATTGCCTCGGTGATCACTCAACAGTTTCAAACCAAATCTTTTTTTCATTGGCAATTGGAACGAGCGGGGCTCGATCTGCGCGGCGGGTTCGAGACCGGCCTACTGCGGAATATCAAAGTCCGGTCTATCATTGAGGATGTCAGCGAGACGGTTCCGGTCGGCATGGGGCTCAATGAAATGCGGATTAATCTCCAGAACTCTGAGTTTGGCGAGCTCTTTGTCATTCGTGACACTGGGGAATTGGTCGGAACCATTACCCTCGCGGATCTTAGCGAGGTGGCATTCGATCACGATTTCGACGATTTGATCAAAGCCGAAGATGTGGTGAGAATGAATCCGCCCATACTCGATGCAGACGATGACTTGCAGACGGCAAACAAGCTGATCCGGGATTCAGGGGAACACTACATCGCCGTGGTCGAAAATCACGAGACCATGATTTTTGTCGGCACCCTGCACGAGACGGCGGTGATGGCCGCTTATAATCGGGCACTTATGGAGGCGCGGGCGGAAGAGCATGATGGCTCGCCATAGGCGCTGTTAAAAAGTTGGCGCCAGCTTCAGCCACTCCAGTCGATCCATCGACTGAACCTCGAAGCGCTTTGCCGTCAGGCTCGGTTGGCCCTTTGGCAGGATGTCGAGGGGCACGGTAACGCCCGCTGAACCCGAACGCCAAAGCTTGCGATAAAAATGCGTCTGATCGCGCAGCGGCTGGCCATTGAGGCCGAGAATTATATCGCCGACATCGATGCCGGCCCGGGCGCCGGGCCCGTTGGGTGAGACGCGGGAAACAATGATCCGCCCCAGAACTTCGTTGGTGTTAACCCCGATCCAGGGACGGGGCGGGGTCGAACGTTTTCCCCGTACCAAGAGATCCGCCAAAATCGGTTTAAGTTCGTCGACAGGCAGGAACATATTGCCCGGGAGCGGTCGGCCGCCACCGCCCGCATCCCCGACGAAGAGGGACCCAATCCCAAGAAGCCGGCCGTCTTCACCGATCAGTGCGGCGCCGCTATGGAAGCTGTGAGGGGGAGAGGTAAAGATGGCGTTATCCACCAGATATTCCCAGTATCCGACAAATGTGCGGCGCGAAACGACGCGGGCGGGAATAATCGGCTGTGGTCCACCGTGGCTTACAGCAAGCGCTTGATCGCCTTCCTTGATCTCGGACGAATTACCGAGGCGAAGCGGGATCAGCCCCTTTGGATTTCGTGCACGGATCAATCCAAACCCGCTGTCATGGTCATAGGCGGTCACCGTTGCCGCATATTGCTTGCCGTCAGGTCCGGTGATGACGGCACCGGCGGCTTCCAGGATCAAATATCCAATGGTCAGGATCAGCCCATTATCGTCAATGACAACGCCGGTGCCTTGGCGTTCGGTCCCCAGGAAGGTGGCGGTACGGGCGTCCGCCGGGACCTCCGCTTTCAGACCGACGACGGCCTTTAGGATGTCGTTTGTTTGAGCCGCCGCTCTTTGCGGAGAGACGGTTAATGCAAAAGCAAAAAGACCGACGGTCACCGCAGAAATAAAAGAAAGGCACTGTAGGCTGGGGATTGAAAATTTACGGACCATGGTAGAGTTCTCCTCCGATCCAACCCGGATCGCGGGGGCCATCAATAGCTCTGTATTTCATTGTACGGCACGGGAGACCGAATCGGATTAGATTCTGAGGTCTCTGGATCATTTATCCGCGATTGCCCCGGGCCGCTCGGACGCCGAAAGTTCGCTTTCTCGTGAAATTTCTTTCAGATTCAATCGGTTTTCAATGGATTGGACGGACTAAAAATTCGGTTACCGGGGAGAGAAAGTATCGGCATCCGAACGTGCTTACTGCACGGAAATTGGCGCTTTTGCTGCTCAATCCACCGAATCAGAACTTCGCTGAGGAAACTGGTGATGGGTCCCAGGAAGGCATTGGCCATTCGAAGCAGGCTTCCGGAAGCAAGAATAGTGATGACGCGGCGGTTTATGCCGTCCGGCGGCGCTGGTATAGTTTCGCCATGTCAGATCCTTTTGAGCTGACGGACGCGCCGCCGCCATCCGACCCTATGGCGCCGCCGCATTCCGTCGATCCACCCTATCTGCAAGCGCTGAACGAGGAGCAACGCAGCGCCGTCGAGGCCATCGATGGCCCGGTGCTTGTCTTGGCGGGTGCCGGAACGGGAAAGACGCGCGTGCTGACCAGCCGGCTGGCCCATATTTTGGTGCAGGGGAAAGCGAGCCCCTGGGAAATTTGTGCGGTTACATTTACCAACCGCGCCGCATTTGAGATGCGCGAGCGGGTCGGGGCTCTGATCGGCCGGCCGGTCGAAGGCTGGTGGCTCGGTACCTTCCATTCGGTCTGCGCCCGCATCCTTCGCGCTCATGCAGAGGCGGTGGGGTTGAAACCGAATTTTACAATTCTGGATACCGACGATCAGCTTCGGCTTCTGAAACAACTTTTGGCGGCCCATCACATCGATGATAAGCGTTGGCCGGCCCGGCTGTTGCTGGCCACCATACAGCGCTGGAAGGACCGCGGGCTGACCCCCGATAAGGTGACGGCAGGGGAAGGCGCCGATGCTGCCGATGGCCAGCTTGTTGGGCTTTACAAGGATTATCAAGATCGGCTCCGGGCGCTGAATGCGGCGGATTTTGGGGATCTTTTGCTTCACTGTTTGACGTTGTTGTCGGAAGAGCCGGAGATCGCGGCATTTTATCAGACCAAGTTTCGTTACATCCTGGTCGATGAGTATCAGGATACCAATGTTGCCCAATATTTGTGGCTGCGGTTGCTGGCGTTACAGCATGAAAACCTCTGCTGTGTCGGCGATGATGACCAATCGATCTATTCGTGGCGCGGTGCCGAGGTCGGCAATATTCTGCGTTTTGAGAAGGATTTCCCCGGTGCTCAGGTCATTCGGCTTGAACGTAATTACCGCTCCACCCCGCATATCCTCGCGGCTGCTTCAGGTCTGATTACTCACAATGAGGGACGCCTCGGCAAAACACTTTGGACCGGCTCCGAATCCGGAGACAAGGTCACCGTGCGGGGCGTGTGGGACGGCAAGGAAGAAGCCCGGGTGGTCTGCGACGAGATCGAAGCCGGTCACAGCAAGGGGCATAGTCTCGATGAATATGCGGTGCTGGTCCGGGCCGGTTTTCAGACCCGGGAATTTGAAGAACGGTTGATCACCCTGGGTGTTCTCTACCGGGTGATTGGCGGTCCCCGGTTTTACGAGCGCCAGGAATCTCGGGACGCTCTCGCCTATCTTCGGGTGACGATCAGTCCTGACGACGATCTGGCATTCGAGCGTATCGTCAATATGCCCAAGCGCGGGCTCGGCGCGGCGACCCTGCAATCGATCCATCAGCTCGCCCGGGCGCGCTCGCTGTCGCTTTATGATGCGTCGCGGCTGATTGTCGAAACCGATGAGATCAAACCCCGGGCTCGGTCGTCACTGGCAAAGCTGGTGGATGATTTTGAGCGCTGGCGGAGCAATCTCAACGTGCTGCCCCACTCGGAACTGGCCGGCATCATTTTGGACGAGTCCGGCTATACAGAAATGTGGCAGATGGATAAGACGCCGGATGCGCCCGGCCGCTTGGAGAATTTGAAGGAATTGATATCGGGGCTGGAGCAGTTTGAGAACCTCACCGGTTTCCTCGAACATGTCAGCCTGGTGATGGAGAACGATAGTAACGAGACCGACGAAAAAGTCAGCCTGATGACGCTGCATGCCGCCAAGGGGCTGGAGTTCGATACGGTGTTCCTACCGGGTTGGGAAGAAGGCTTGTTCCCCCATCAACGCTCCCTCGACGAAGAGGGCCTTCAAGGGCTGGAAGAGGAACGCCGCCTAGCTTATGTCGGCATCACCCGGGCGCGCAGAAAAGCTTACATCACCTTCGCCGCCAACCGGCAGATCTATAACCAGTGGCAAAATGCCTTGCCGTCCCGCTTCGTTGACGAACTGCCGGCCGAGAATGTCGATGTCATCTCGGAAACCGGACTGTACGGCGGCGGCCTCTCGGAGCCTGCGGTACGGTCGTCCCACGGTGAGTTTCAATGGAATATCGGCAAGCGGCGGCTGCACAAGCAAACGGCGCCGACGATCGACGGCGATAGCTTTACGGTCTCTTCGAGCTCATCCGGCAGCGGGTTCCAAGAAGGAGAGCGTATTTTCCACCAGAAATTCGGTTATGGCCGGATTACCTCTCGGGACGGTAACAAGCTCGAGGTTGAGTTTGAAAAAGCCGGGACCAAAAAGGTCATGGATAGCTTTGTCGAGCCAGTTTGAGATTTAGGACTTTATGCCTCTCCAGGACACCATCTACCGATTATCCCTCTCTGTTCCGCCCAGTTCCGCCGACGCTTTTGCGCGGGCGATAGAGCCCCATGTGGACTCGGTTGCCTGGACAGCCAGCGAAGGAATCCCGAAAGCGAAGATTACCGGATTTGCGGAAGGCCCTCCCAACGAGCTTGCGATTTCTACGGCGGTCGCAATTACGGCGGCAAGCCAAGATGTGTTGGAGCCGGACATTACGATTGAGCGTATTCCGGTCCGCAACTGGGTCGTTGAAAACATAAAGCAGTTTCCCCCGGAGACCGTCGCACGGTGGTTTATCTATGGTGCCGTTTTCCACGGGCCTGTTCCGGTGGGCAAACTGGGTCTTCGAATTCCGGCCGGCGGCGCC
>JAQCKY010000156.1 GCA_027592155.1 Pseudomonadota bacterium | reverse complement strand
CGCGCCGGCGGGCACGGCAAACGGCATGGTGCCGTCGTTGCCTGCTGCATGGTGCTGGGAAAAGATTCCTCTGCGGTGCTTGGGCATCTCGATACGCAATCCATCGCCGAGGTTGTGGACGGCGCGGCCTATGAGGAATTGCGGGCGGCGCACCGCGACGGCCGCTTCGACGACATCTCTTATTGTAAAGGTTGCGATCAGCTCTACGACCTGCCGGAATCCCTGGTCTGGAGCAATATTCCGGGACGGGCTTACGGCGAGTCAAAGATTGTGTCCGGGCTGGATCACCGCAGCTTCGCGGCGGAGTAGGCGGACGATGACCGACAGTGCGGAACGTCTGGCAGAGGCGGAGCGTCTTTCTGAAGTTATTCTTGCCACCGATCCCAGCAATGTAGCCGCCCTCAAGGTGCTTGCCCTCGCCAAGCTCAATAGCGGCGATCCTTCAAGCGCCACAGAGTTATTTGAACGGCTGATGGCACTGGAGCCGCAGGACCCGGATCATCGTTCCGGCCTCGCGGACGCGTTCGAGGCTGTTGCGAGGGAGGCAGCTGACAATCGGCAACGGGTGACAGCCCTGGATGCGTTGGAGTGCGCCCTGGAAATTGAGCCGGATCGACCCCGCACCCGTGCTCATCTGGCATTCTTGCGGGTCGGTCTCGGCGACTACGAAGAAGCACTCGAAGATGCGGAGCGGGCAATCTTGCTGGACCCTGAGTGTCTAGAGGCAATCGATGTCAAAGGGCTGGCATTGCGCGGTTTGGACCGAACGGTTGAGGCCATATTTTGTTTCGAGCAGGTGCTCGAAATCAATCCGGATTTTGCCGTCAGTCATGTAAATCTTGGCAGCGCGCTATTCGGCGCCGGAGACTCGGATCGGGCGATGAGCCATCTCCGCCGCGCGGTCGAACTTGACCCCGAAAACGCAGAGGCCCAGAACAATCTCGGCAACGCCTTAGCCGGGCGGCTGGAGTTCGAGGGCGCCGAGCAGCATCTCCGCCAAGCCACAACCCTCAAGCCATCATTTGCCGAAGCCCATTTCAATCTGTCGATGGCGCTTTTGATGCAGGAAAAATTTGCCGAGGGTTGGGACGAATATGAATGGCGATGGCGCTGCCCGGAATTCCCATCGACGTGGCGGGAGTTTTCCTATCCGTTTTGGCGGGGGGAGCCGTTGGAAGGTAAGACGCTCTTGGTATGGAGCGAGCAGGGCGTCGGCGACGAAATTATGTTCGCCAACACGCTGCCCGATGTCGCGGCATCGGGCGCGAGAATGGTCTTGGAATGTAACGAACGTTTCGTCCCAATCTTCCGGCGCTCTTATCCGAAGGCAATTGTCTTTCCCCGACAGACGCCCACCTCGCCTGAGGTTCCGGCGGGTATCGACTACCAAATCTCGATGGCCTCTCTCTGCCGCCAATACCGCAGGGACGCGGCGGATTTTCCAACCGAGCCCGGCCAGTATTTGAAAGCAGACCCAAAACGCGTCGCCGCCTGCCGTACTCGGTATGACCGGATGGGGGAGGGGATTAAAATTGGCATTTCCTGGCGCAGCGGAAATCCGGTGATGGGCGCCGAACGCAGCGCGCCGCTCTCGGAATGGGGCGGCATCTTATCGCAACCCGGTTGTACTTTCATCAGCCTGCAATACGGTGACGCCGACGAAGGTGTCGCCGAGGCCAAGCGAACACACGACGTGTCGGTCCATATCGATGATGCCATCGATCCGCTCGCGAGTATGGATGAGTGGTTCGCCCAGGTCGCGGCGATGGATCTGGTGATCTCAGTCGATAACTCGACGGTTCAGGTTTCCGGCGCGCTCGGCATCCCGACCTGGACATTGTTGTCTTATGTGCCGGAATGGCGTTGGTTGGCTGCAGGCAGCCACAACCCCTGGCATCCCTGCATGACTGTGTTTCGCCAGAAACAATCGGGAGATTGGCAATTTCCGATTGAGGCTGTCGCCGAAGCGTTGAAGGCTAAACTGTCTTCGGCCTAAACCGGCCCAAGGTTGTCATCGCCCATAAGTTTTTTGCGAACTGCGACGACTTCTTCGACGCTCTCCTTAATCGAAGGATTGGCCGCAAGCAGGCGGTGGAAATCATCGGCCTTGAGTTCAAGTAATTGACATTCAGTCAAGGCAATCGCCGATGCAAATCGCCGACGATTTTCCAAGATGCCGACTTCGCCGAAATATTCCCCATTCTCAAGAAATCTTGGTTCGGGTCGCGTATCCATTTCCACCCGCCCCGACACGATGAAAAACATACTTTCGGATTCCTCGCCCACACGGACAATGGCATGATTAGTCGGCACGACGATCGGCGTCAATATGCCGACAATATCGGCGATTTGAGCAGCGTCTAATTCCGAAAACAGTGGCACTTTCGACACCAAACGCCAGTTCACCACGAAATCCCGTTTGCGAATTTCATTGGCAAAACCGGTGGCAATAACACCGGTCGGAATCGCGAGCATGCCGATCCCCATGATCATCGTAAGCGCGCCAAATATTCTGCCGAGCGGTGTCAGCGGGGCGACGTCGCCGTATCCGACCGTGGTCAGGGTCGCCATCGCCCACCACATCGCGGCGGGGATTGAGGAGAACACCTCGGGCTGTCCTTCGCGCTCAATGAGATAAACGACGGTGGAGGAGAACAACAAGGCAATCACCAACAATAGAGCGGCGGCTGTTAGGGCGCGCGATTGATCTCGCGCCACCGCAGCGAGGATCGCGAGCGCTGGGGAATAACGGGTGAGCTTTAAGAGCCGGATTAGCCTTACCAGCCGAAGGATGCGCCAATCCGCGCCGAAAAAGGCGCTGAGATAGATCGGTAGAAACGCCAACAGGTCAATGATGGCAAGGGGGGTCAGCATATATTTGATCCGACCCCAAACCGGATGGCCGTATCCACCGATCACGTTTGCCGTCGCGGACCAGACACGGGCAAGATATTCCACCGTGAATATTCCGACCGAAACGACTTCTAGGATGAAGAACTCTTGGTGGAACGCCGTGCCGATAGAGTGCACGCTTTCCAGGATCACGGCTGCGACGTTCACCACGATAAGTGCGATCATGAAGTAGTCGAAAACATAGCCGTAGTGATCGCCTGGAACCGACGATTCAAGAAAGGTGTGCGTGCGATGCCGCAGGGAGCGCCGAATTGGACTCATCCTCTGGCGCGCCCCTAACTCACTCCGGCGGGAAGAATGCGATTGTCCGCATCTCGATGCTTTCGCGGGGCGGTGCGCCGGCCGGTGTCGTCGGATCGGTAAAAGAGGTGTGGGCGGTGAACCTGGCCCGGCCGTCCTTCATGGAATCATAAACCTTAAAGACCAACGCCTCGTCTTTTTTCATCTTCGGGAAGTAGACCCAGCGATGATCGGGATTATGGGAAATCTGATAGGTCTCGCCGACCCGGTTCGGATAACGCCGCTCCGACGCAATCATGTCGTCGGGGGACATGCTTTTGGCTTCGCAGATCGCCAGCGGATCGCTTTCGATGGGGAGCCGGATAGCGCGCCAAACCTGAACCACCGCAAAGCGGTGCTTGAGCAATTCCTCGGCCTCGTCAGCGGGAAGCAGATCGCGCACCCGTTGCGGTCCCGACCATTCCGTGTAGTCGTTATGGACCCGTTTGACGGGCTCCCGGATCATGTGCTTCTCGCGGGTCTCGTCATCTTCGGCACGCAAAGTGTGATCGAAGACGACGACCCGGTTGGCACCGGTCCGATCCTTAATGAGTTGCTCGATCTCGGGGTAATAGACCGACTTGATCTGGTCCTCATCGAAAAAATTCTCGACTTTGGTGGCATGATCGATGAACTCAAACCCGTGTTCGTCGAGGGTAAAAGGTTTCTCAGCCTTGCGCCCATTGCGGAGGGTCATCTGCTGTTCGTTGAAGACGCCGGTATAGACGCGCTTAAGGTTGCCCTCTTCCATGGTTTCGTTGACCGGCTTTACACCGGTATTTACGCTATAGACCATGCCGGCTTCGATCGTATCCGGCTGCAGGTCCTCGACGGCGTCTTGGGGAATGTTCTGGTCCATCGTCGCTCTCCAGCTCTATCAATCCATTGATAGACTTTGTATTCCTCAGCGCCAAGTTGCGCAACCGTACGCGGGAGCTGTCGAATCGTGCCTGAAGCTCGTCCTTCGACACGCTCAGGACGAGGGCCGGGGGGGGAAAGGCCTCTCATGGTGAGTTTATCGAACCATGAGATGCTACCCCGCCCTTCGAGAACCGCAGGGGGGAGCAAGCGTTTCTGACGGATCAGACCTGCGAGAGAGCCTGGTCCAAATCGGCGATAATATCGTCAACCGTCTCAATACCGACCGACAGCCGGATGACGTCCGGGCCGGCGCCCGAGGCAATCCGCTGTTCGTCGGTCAATTGCCGGTGGGTGGTGGAGGCGGGGTGCAGCATCAGGGTTTTGGTGTCGCCGAGATTGGCGAGATGGGAGATGATGTTGATATTATCCACTACGGACATGCCGGCGTCGTAGCCGCCTTTTACGCCGAAAGTGAACAAAGCGCCGGGACCCTTCGGCAAATATTTTTTTGCCAAATCGTGATAGGGGCTGGATTTCAATCCGGCGTAGGAAACCCACTCAATCTTGGGATGGGCCTCGAGCCATTCGGCGACGGCCTGGGCGTTGGCGACATGTCGGTCCATCCGTAAGGGCAGGGTCTCGACACCCTGCAGGAGGTTCCAGGCCGACTGCGCAGAGAGGGTGGGGCCGTAATCCCGCAAGCCGACCGCCCGCATTTTCATGGTGAAGCCGAAATCGCCAAAGGTCTCGTAGAATGTGAGGCCGTGATATCCGTCGTCCGGCTGGGTCAGGCCCGGGAATTTATCGTTTTGCGCCCAATCGAATTTCCCCGACTCCACCACGGCGCCACCGAGCGTCGTGCCGTGACCGCCAATATATTTCGTCGCCGAATGGATGATAATGTCCGCGCCCCAATCGAAGGGCTGGCACAAATAAGGAGTCGCCAACGTGTTATCAACGATCAGCGGCACGCCTTCTTCGTGGGCGATCGCGGCAATCGGTTCGAGATCGAGAACGATGCCGCCAGGATTGGCGAGGTTCTCAACGAAGATGAACTTCACCTTATCCGTCATCGCGGCCCGGAAATTCTCAGGGTCACTCGGGTCGACAAAATGGCAGGTCCAGCCAAGCTTTTTGAAACTAAGCCCGAACTGAGTGATCGAGCCACCATAAAGGTTTCGGGACGCGATGAACTCGTCGCCACTTTCCATCAGCGTGGCCGCCGTGAGGAACTGCGCAGCATGGCCGCTGGCGGCGGCCACACAACCCCGGCCGTTTTCCAGCGCCGCGATGCGTTCTTCTAAGACCGATACCGTCGGATTGGTCAGGCGCGAATAGATGAAGCCGAAAGCCTGCAGGTTGAACAGTTCCGCCGCGTGCTCCGCGTCATCGAAGACAAAGGCCGTAGACTGATGAATGGGCGTTGCCCGGGAGCCGGTTACCGGATCCGGCCGGGCGCCGGCATGGATGGCCAAGGTCTCGAAGCCATATTCGGGGGGCGGCTGTTTATCATCACTCATGACCAACTCTCATGATCTGGGGGACCTCAACGTTTTGGCGGTAATCAGCCGCGTATTGATCCCGCCCCAGCCCAACTCGCCGGCAAGGCGGGCATATTCAATCTTCGGGCAGCGATCCATCACGACCTCAAGCCCACCGGCCTCCGCCCGTTCCGCCGCCGCGTCATCGCGCACGGTAAGCTGCATCCATAGAACCTTAATATTCTTCTCTTCTTTCAGCGCGAGAGCCTCTTCGGTCAGCGCCCAGGCTTCCTCGGATCGGCGGAATATCTGCGCCATATCGAAGGGAACCGGCACCTCAGAAAGGCTTGCATAAACCGTTTCTCCCTGAATTTCTTCGCCCGCGCAGGTCGGGTTAACAGGGATTACCCGATAGCCTTTGTGGTGCATATATTTCATCGCGTAGAAACTCGGTCGCCGCCAATTCGGGCTGGCGCCGACCATGGCCACGGTCCGGATGCTGCTTAGAATCGACCGCATCGTCGCATCGGAATAACGGTTGTGGCGTTCCAAATAGACAAACGGTTTGTCGGGTCGTGGCTGTTTGGTCACTTGGCTCACGCCATCCCCCCCCCCCCACCCCCCCCCCC
>JAQCKY010000155.1 GCA_027592155.1 Pseudomonadota bacterium | reverse complement strand
ACCAAGAAAAGAAACTGGCGGGCGAAGCCGCCGCGGCGCTGGTCGAGGACGGCATGGATCTCGGGCTCGGCTCAGGCTCAACGGTGGAGCATTTTGTCCGAGCCCTCGGCGTCCGGGTCGCGGATGGGCTGACCCTGCGGGGTGTTGCGACCTCGACCGGCACCGAGGCATTGGCCCGTTCTTTCGGCATTACGATCATCGATCCCGCCGACATCGAGGCCTTGGATATGGCGATCGACGGCGCCGATGAAGTGGACGGCAAATACCGCATGATCAAAGGCGGCGGCGCGGCGCTGCTCCGCGAGAAGATCGTGCTCAATGCGGCCAAGCGCCGGGTGATCATCGCCGATTCTTCCAAGCAAGTTGCGACGCTGGGAAAATTCCCCCTGCCGGTCGAGGTGGTGACCTATGGTTATACGCTCGCGGCCGCGGCGATTGCGGCCATGGGCTGCGCGGTCACGTTGCGCCAAGCGGGCGATAAACCCTTGCTGACCGACAACGGCAACTACGTGCTCGATTGCGCCTTTGGCGCGATCAAGGATCCGGAAGGGTTGGAGCTTAAAATCCAATCGATTCCCGGCGTTGTCGAAACCGGTTTATTTATCGGCCTGCTCGATGAGCTGATCATCGGCGAGGGTGATGGTGTGCGGCGCGAGACCGCGTCCTAGAGTTCGGCCGAGGGCACTATAGCTCTGCCGAGGGCAGGGGCGCTTTACCCCGAATAATATCCGAGGCTTTTTCCGCGATCATGATCACCGGGGCGTTGATGTTGCCGCCGACCATGTCGGGCATCACCGAGGCATCGACGACACGCAGCCCGTCGACGCCGCGAACCTTGAGATCGAGATCGACGACGGAGTCCGGATCGGCCCCCATGCGGCACGTGCCGGTCGGATGGAACACCGTCCAGACGTCTTCGCGGATATAGGCGTCGATCTCGTCGTCGCTCTGCACCTCGTGACCCGGCTTGGCCTCGGTCAGATCGAGGGCCTGAAGGGACGGTTGCGCCAGCAATTCCCGCATCATTTTGAAGCTGACCCGCAAAGCCCTGCGGTCTTCCTCGGTTGAGAGGAAGTTGTTGAAGAATTTCGGTGGGGCCGTCGGGTCGCTGCTGGAAAGAGTAAGCTCGCCGCGGCTTTCCGGGCGGAGGTGACAGGTCCTAAGCGTTGCGCCGTCGCCTTTTGGGGTCCCGACGAAGGGGAACCAAGGCTGGATGGCCGACATGCCCTGGCGGCAAAAGAATTGCAGATCGGGAATTTCCAGCTCGGGTTTGCTCTTGAGGAAGGCGATGACCTGGCCGGGGTTCTGGGTGCCGAACCCGGTCCGGAAGAAATGCGCCCGCAACATATGCATGGCCAGCCGGTCGTATCGAAGTTCCTTGATGAAGGCGGAGCGTTTATTAAACGCCGCTTCGATGGCGATCGAGGGATGGTCTTGCAAGTTCTTACCGACGCCCGCCAATTCGACAACGGGCTCGATGCCGACGTCGCGCAGATGTTCGCCCGGCCCGATACCGGAAAGCAGCAATAGCTGCGGCGAATTATAGGCTCCGCCCGAGAGGATCACCTCACCGCCATCGGCGGTATCGACCCGGCTGATCTGTCCCTTGCGGTTGATCTCCAACCCGACGGCTTTGCCGTTTTCGATAATCACTTTGTTGACCAACGTCTCGGTCATGATTTCCAGGTTGGGGCGGCCGGCGGCGGGATGCAGATAGGCCCTCGCCGCGCTGCAGCGTTCGCCGTCGTCATTGGTGTATTGGACACGGGTGAATCCGTCTTGGACGGCGCCGTTATAATCTTCGGTGGCGGGGTGACCGGCTTCTTTACCGGCGCCCAGGAATGCTTGGAACAAAATGTCATCCGCCGGCGCACGCTGGACGCGCAAGGGGCCGTCTGCGTTGTGATAAGTATCGCTGCCGAGCTCGTAACCTTCGGCGCGCCGGAAATAGGGGAGTACGTCCGCATAGGACCAGCCGCTCAGGCCCTTTTGCCGCCAGCGGTCATAGTCGGCCGCGTTGCCGCGAACATAGGCCATCATATTGATCGAGGACGAGCCGCCGAGCACCTTTCCCCGCGGATGATAGACGGACCGATCATTGGCGTTGGGCTCGGGTGCGGACGTGTAGTTCCAGTTATAAATACCGGACGGGATGATCTTGCCGACGCCGATCGGAATTTTAATCAGCCAATCATTATCCTTGCCGCCGGCCTCGATAACGAGGACTCGTTTATCGGCATCCTCGCTGAGGCGGCCGGCCAGCGTGCAGCCCGCCGAACCCGCGCCGACAATTATATAATCAAATCCGCTCATCGTCGTCTCCCTATTTCCCGATAACTGTAGCGAGGGGTTTCGGGCAGGTCGATACCGCCGATGCAGCTTTCCGGTCAGCGTAAAGCGTTGATGGCGCCGGGCAATTCGTTGTAATGGCTGATCAGAGCGTCGGCACCCAACTGGTCCGGCGGCAGGGTTGGGTAGCCGAAGGTCACGGCGATCACCGGGCAGCCCGTCGCCCGGGCTGTGGCCACATCGGTTTCGGAATCGCCGACCATCACGGCGTCTTCGGCCGCGACGCCCAGTTCATCCAGCACGCCCAGCAGATGGCCGGCGTCCGGTTTGCGGGTCGTAAAGCGGTCTGCGCCGGCGATGGAATCGAAATAGCCGGTCATTTTGAAGCCGGCTAAAACTTTATCGGTCAGATAGCCGAGCTTGTTGGTGCAGACGCCGAGCTTGTATCCGTCACCTCGCAATTGCTCCAGGACTTCAAAGACCCGGGGATAGGGTTTGGAGCGATGGTGGCATTCGGCTTCGTAGAACTCCAAAAATGCTTTGTGGAGTTTGGTCATTTGCGCCTCGGTCACCGGATCGCCGGTGACGGCAAAGCCCTCGGTGATCATTTTGACGGCGCCGCCGCCGATCATGGGCTGCGCGGTCTCAAGGCTGACCGGACGGCGGTCTTCCAAGCGAAGTACAAAATTGAGGGCGGCATGAAGGTCGGGCGCCGAGTCGATCAAGGTGCCGTCCAGGTCAAAGACGATTGCGCGCATGAGTGTTCGCTTTTGTTGCTGTTCGGGCCGACTGTTTAGCATTGGTCCCGGGTTACGAATAGACGTGCGCGCAAATATTTTTTCCGCGGCGGTTAAACCCGTTCCACCAAATGAAGGCCCCGGTCGCGGTCTTGCAGATAGATGATACCGCGGTCGTCCTGGAAGACGTCGTTGGACAAGACCCGGTCGCAGCCGGGTGGCGGATCGGGCAGGAAGTGCGCGACCTCGTGGGGATGGTGGGGATTGGCGATATCGATGATCCGCAAGCCTTGTTGGAACCAGGCGGTGGGGATCTCGGTGGATCGGACGACCTCAACCGGCTGGTGACAGCCGGTCATCAGAGGGGCCGCTTCACCGGATTTTAGGTGGTCCAATTGTGCGCTGGCGATGGGGATCGGGTTGGTCTCGTCGTCGATATTATACATCCACATGAAGGCGGGGCCGATATCGGCTTTCCGGGCCACGTCTTCGTCGGCCACCAACATGACATCCATGCCGTCCAGCTCAAAAGGCAGCGGCAGGCAGGTGTGAGACGGGCAGGGGAAGGACTTGTTCTTTTTGACCATCGCAACGCAGGTGGGATTGCTCATGTCGGTGATATCGAGGATCGCCCATCCGGCAAGCCAATAACTGACATAGAGCCGGTTACCGCGCCGAATCGGGTGATGACAGCGAAGATGTGAGACCGGCACGTCCGGCACTTCACCACCGGCGACCCACTGGCCGGGCCACCACCAACGCCCAACCTCTTTAGGCTCGGTTGGATTTTCCAGGTCGAGGATCATGCAGATATGACCGGTATATCCCTCCACCGTCGGTGAAATGTAGGCATAACGTCCGTCGAAGGTAAATCTGTGCACGCCCTCGTGCTCGGTTTCCCAATGGTGAATGTGCTTTGGATTGTGAGGGTCCGAGGCATCGAAGATGTTAAGCCCGCCTTTGAACCCTTCGCCGGGCTCGCCCAGGTAATCGATGGTCTCATAATTCGTCAGCATCAGGTCATTGGCGGCCCGGACCTTATGAGCATGGGTGCCTTGATGGGCGCAATGAATAGTATTGACGAGTTTTGGGTTTTTTGGGTCTGAGACATCGATGATCGATGTTGCCTCCGGCCCAATGGTATGCCCGACAAAAGCCGTGTTACCGACGACCTCAATCTGGCCACCGCCCTTGCAGTCGACCCAGCCGAGTTCTTTGATTCCTGATGCGGATGCCATGATATTCCTTCCTAATTTTGGTGCCACTCGATTGCTATGAAATGGCGGCACCTTCGGCTTTAAGAATATTCTATTCGGCGGAGGGAGCAAGTCTGATGCAGCGGTTTATCGGCCCGTCTTTGTGGAGCGGCGGGAGAGCAAGAGGACGTCGCGCCAGCGGCCGGCGAACTCGCCATAAGTCATTTTTCCATGGCGGGGTTTGGTGCCGATGACCTTGAACCCACAGCGCTCATGGAGGCGCAGGCTAACGGTGTTTTCGGGGAAAATGAGGGACTCCAAGGTCCAGTATCCAGCCTCCTCCGACGCTTCGACGGCTGCGGTGAGCAGGGCGGTGCCGTGGCCATGACCTCGGATGTCCGGGTTCAAATATATGCTGATCTCGGCGACACCCGCATAGACCTGCCGCGACGAGACCTTTGACAGCACGGCAAAGCCGACAACTGCGCCGTCGATTTCGCCGACCAGGCGGCACTCGTCGGTATGTCCGGTGTCGAACTTTTCCCAACTCGGTAGTTGAGATTCGAATGTTGCGTGTCCGGTATCGATCCCGGCTTGATAGATGGCGAGCACTGCGTCAGCATCGGCAGCCACCATAGGGCGTATGATCATTGTGTCGTCCGGGAAAGATTGTGAGTTCGTATAATTATTTGAAAAGCGGGGATTTCCTTTTGGGCCTTTTAGGCCAAATTTTCCACTCTGAAAACGGAAGTTGTTAAGAATGAAACCAAAGATTCTATTTCTCGGTGAACATCACGAACCCTTTTTTGACCGGCTCCGGGAAAACTACGATGTGAGCGTGCCGCCGATGGCACGGGGAGCGGCGCGGGATGAAGCGATTGATGCGGCCGCACCCGAGGCGCAGGCGATCATTACAATCACGCCGCTGGCGCCAAGCCGGGATCAGTTGAGCCGGATGCCGAAGTTGGAGCTCTTGGGTTATTTCGGCGCGGGGTATCAAAGCATGGATATTGACGCTTACGCCGAAAAAAGTGTGGCGGGATTTTATTGCCCGGCTGCAAATGCCGACAGCGTCGCCGAGCTCGCTCTTGCCCTGGCCTTGGCGGCGATCCGCCGGATCATCCCCGCCGACCGCTTTGTCCGCGACGGCAGTTGGGGCCCCATATGGGGGCCGCCCTTCGTGCCGACATTGTTCGGCAAAACCGTCGGCATTATCGGGCTCGGCCAGGCCGGCACCCGCATCGCCTCCCGCTGCGTGGCGATGGGAACGACGGTGCTGTACCACAAACCCAACCCGACCCCGGACGTGGACTACGCCTATTACGACGATCTGACCGCCATGGCGGCGGCGTCCGATGTTCTCATTGTTGCTTGTCCGGGCGGTGAAGCGACCCGCCATATCGTCAATGCGGAAGTGCTTTCCGCTCTCGGGCCGAAGGGTTATTTGATCAATATCGGCCGGGGAACCGTGGTCGATACGGACGCCTTGATAGCTGCGTTGGAAAACCAAACCATCGCCGGTGCGGGCCTCGATGTTTATGAAGGCGAGCCGGGTGCGCCCGAAGCGCTCCAAAAACTCGACAATGTCGTGTTATCTCCCCACCGGGCCGGGGACACTCAGGAGTCGGTCCGGGCGCTCGGCGATATGACGATCCGCAATCTCGAAGCCTATTTTTCCGGAAAAGCGCTAATCACGCCGATCCCTGAACTGACCTGATTAGAGAATACCCGGTAACGATATGAAACCCGATCCCGGGAACCTCGACATAACGCTTCAAGGTTTCTGGCTTCGATTCAGGCTTTCTTGGCGTTCGCGGATCTGTCCCGGCCACGTGCTTTTAATATAGGCCAAGACGGCCCAGATTTGGTCGTCGGATAACAGGCTCTTGAAACCAGGCATGCCGCTCTTAAAATCGCCGCCGATGAGCGCTTGCCCCCCCAGCTTGGTGTAGTCGAAAAGAACTTTGTCGGTGTGATGCCA
>JAQCKY010000154.1 GCA_027592155.1 Pseudomonadota bacterium | reverse complement strand
CCGATATTTTATCCGGAAGCAGGATCGCTTCTCCAATGGGGAATTTTACTCTGGTATACGAGCCTCGGCGGCCTGATCGGTGTGGCCGGTGTGTTCGACTATCATCCAATCCTAAAATTGCCGATGCCATGGTGGTTCCGGGGGCCGTTGCTGGGAGCCTGGATGAATTTCGTCCTTACGTTCTTTACCTTCGACCTGATGAGCGGGGTGATGGCGACGGTCTTCAACGAAGATGGGGTGCTGCAATCGCCGTTCTGGCTCGTGGCTGAGGGTGCCGCCGTTGGCTTGGTGATCGGCTTTTTCGCCACCCGATTTGGCGGTGAAGGTAAGGCGGCGGTGCTGGGGGACTAAAATATACTCTCGCGTCATTTACCAGTTCCGCTAAACTTTCCGGGTGATAGGGGGCGCAAAAAGGGAGGCGTAAATGACCGGACGAGCCGGTAAGGATGTGGTCGGGGAAAATTTTGTCCCGGGCGCCAAGGTATTATCGTTATTGCCCGAGAAGCGGGGTAACGACATAAATGGACTCGGTGAAGGAGCGGTTCGCCGGCCGTCGCCGATCATGTGGCACGACCCTTCAATTTTGGCCCACGGCGAGCTGCAGAAATGGTTCTTCGAAAACCTGATGGCGGCGGATGCTCAAGTCCATCGCAAGCAGAATATGGAATTCACCAACAAGCCGCTACCGCCGCTCGCTGAAACCGTCCAGCAAGCAGAAGCGCGGGAGTGGTCAGCGAAAGTGAAAGAAGCAGCCCTTGTCCGCGAGGCCGATCAGGTGGCGATCACTCGCCTGAAGCCAGAGTGGATTTTCGAGGGGTACGAAGCACCCTATGAATGGATGATCATGATCGCGGTTGCGATGGATTACGACTGTTTGAAGACCGCACCGAGCGCCAAATCTCAGACCGAGGTGCAGAAACAATATGCCCGCGGTACCCGCGCGGCCTATAAGCTCGCTGCCTGGATGCGGGAGCAGGGCTGGGATGCGCTGCCCCATGGGGGCCCGCAGGCCGGGCCGGTTCTGATGATCCCGGCGGCGATCGAAGCGGGGCTCGGCGAACTTGGTAAACATGGATCGATGATCAGCCGGCGGTTCGGATCGTCGTTCCGATTGGCCTGCGTGCTCACCAACATGCCGCTGGTTCCGGACCAGAAAGAAGTCTTCGGCGCCGATGATTTCTGTACCAACTGTCAGGTCTGCACCACCGTATGTCCCGTTGACGCGATCTATCCCGAGAAGCAGACGGTGCGCGGCAAGGAAAAATGGTATGTCGATTTCGACGAATGCATTCTCTATTTCGTCGAGAACACCGGATGCGGCCTGTGTATCGGTCAGTGTCCCTGGAGCCGGACCGGTGTCGCGCCCAGGCTTGCGGAAAAGATGTCGAGGCGGCGCGACTCCGCCGGAGCATAAGTCAACGGCGCATATTCAAATCGACGGAACTGGGTTAATCTAGCCGTTCTATCGGTGACGCGTTCTTAACTCTGAGAGGAGCGCCGGGTTGAAACCGTTAATTACGGCGGTCGTTGCGGTTCTGTTCTCTATGGTGTCGGGCGGACCGCTCGACGCGCAGGCGCCGCAAACCCCAATTGAGCGGGGGTAAGCGTCCGGTCTTCCCGCTCATGCCTTCCTGGTTATGATGTTGATGCTGTCTGACGCTAGTGGTTGGTCGTGTCCACTATCGTTGATGCACACTCAGCGGGATTATCGATGTCGAAGCGGCGGCGGACACGGCGTAAATGGCCTGACGATGAGAAGCGTCGCATCATGGCGCAGAACGCTCGGGTCCAACTCGACACTGCGATCCTCGCGGTTAATGATGACTTTGGGCCACGCACCGATATCGGATCCAGTTTGGACGCATGGCAGACCAGCCATGGCGGCTTTATTGCTCCGGGTGTCTATTTGGTCAGCGAGGACCCAACCGCGAACCTGACGGGAGATATCACTCTCAATGGGCTGGGCGACAGCGCCGCGGTATGGAATTTTCTGTTTACGAGCACGCTCGTCACCTCGACCACCTCGAACGTTGCAGTGCAGAACGTAGGTAGCGGCGATAATGTCGGAATCTATTGGACCGTCGCTACCGCCGCGACCCTCAACGGCCCGACCTTCGCGGGAAATGTCTTGGCGGCTGCGGCCATCACCAGTGACGGCAATCTGACAATTAATTGCGGCAGACTTTTGTCGGCCGGTGCGGCGGTGACGTTGAATATGGACAGTATCTCCATCGATGGCTGCGGGAACGATAGCAACGGCTATGATCAAGGTTTTTTGGGCCCCCAACCCATACCGTTACCCGCCGCCCTACCGCTCTTCCTCTCCGGTCTAGCAGGGCTGGGCTTCATCGCAAGACGCAGGAAACAGGCTACCTGAGTAAGCTTTCTCAGTCGGCAATTTATAGAGACGGCGGTCCTTCGGGGTCGCCGTTTTCTTATTGGGGTTACGGTGAGGGGAAACGGTGACAGTTTACTTGGGGAAACGGTGACAGTTTACTTTATTATCTCCCTCACTGATATAGACTGCCCCCATGGCCCGTATCGCCCGCATTGTCCTGCCCGGCACGTAAGGCGGGGTGGGATATCCAAATCGACTGAACTGAGCTATCCTACCCGTTCCTCCAGTGGCGCGTTCTTTGTTTGAAGAGGATCGGTGGTGTGAAATCTTTAATAACCGCCGTTATTGCGGCCATGTTTTCCGTCGCAATCGGCGGACCCGTCCAAGCCCAGGCTCCCAAAAACCCGATTGAGCGGGGGGCATGCGGCCTTGGGTTCGTACAGAACGGGCTTTTTCATCATGCGGCGTTACAACGAACCGATGTGCAAGCCGGCTCCCTGAAGGTCGAGTTTGTCGGGCACTCCAGTTTTCTCATCACCTCCCCGCAAGGGGTGAAGGTTGTGACCGATTACAATGACTTTTACCGCGCCGATGTCTTGCCCGACATCGCCACCATGAGCGGATGGCATCAAAATCACACTACCGACACAATTCAGCCCTCGATCAGCCATGCCCTGCACGGATGGGACGTCGGGAAAGGAACGCCCCGGCACGATGTTACATTGAAGGATATGCGGGTCTTCAGCGTTCCCACCAATGATGGGGCGGCGCTCGGCATATTTCGCTATCCGAGCTCGGTGTTCGTCATTCAATCCAACGGCCTGTGCATTGCCCATATGGGGCTGACCGCCGAAGTGCTGGATCCGACCATGGTGAAACGTCTCGGCCGCATCGACGTACTGATGGTACCGATCGACCGGCGGGTGACTTCCAGCTTCGAAGAGATTGTCGCCAACATCAAACGCATCAATCCGAGAATTGTGGTGCCGATGCATTACAACGCCGAGTTTACCGTCGAACAGTTTCTTTCGGAAATCGCCAAGGTCTTTCCGGTTCGCCGGCCCGGGAAAAGTATCTATGTTTTTGAGCGTAGCCGCCTGCCCGAGAAGACCGAAGTGCTGTTCATGACGCCGCCGGCATTCAGTTCCGGGTTTTAAGACCGATAATTCTCTCACAGTTCGGCAGGGCGAGTGATGTGCTTGCCAATCCATTTGGCCAGCTTATTCTATGTCTAAATTTCAGGAACTCAGGAGGTCATCATGTCAGGCAGCGACGTTAAGGTTAAATCCAGCGAAGGCAGTGAATTCGACTGCTATCTCGCAACGCCGGAATCCGGGACCGGCCCCGGTGTCATCGTCGTCGCGGCGGTGACGGGCGTCGGCCCCGATATGCGGGAAATGACGGACGATCTTGCGGCTCATGGATTTGTGGCGGCGGCGCCGGATATGTTCTGGCGGACCGATCCCGGCTATATCGAGCGGACGGACGAAACTCAGCCCCGCATTCAGGCCCGCACCCAGCCACGTGAAGAAATTATCAATACCGGCATCCAGGACGTCGCCGATATGCGTGATTTCCTAAAAGGCCATGGAAGCTGTAATGGCAAGGTCGCCGCCATCGGATTTTGTTACGGTGGGCCCTATGCTCTAATCGGCACCGCGCGTCTGGGACTCGATGCCGGTTGTTCCTATCACGGAACCAATATGGGGGCCTACAAGGCCGATCTTGAAAAATCCAGTCAGCCAATCCTGATTCATTGGGGCGACCAAGATCATGCGGCGCCGCCGGAGCTTGTCGCTGAATATCAGGACTATGCCGCCAAGATGGATAATCTGTCCGTCCATATCTTTCCCGGCGTCAAACATGGCTACATGATGACCACGGCGCCGGCGGCCTATGATGCGGATGCTTATCGGCATTCTTGGGATGCCACATTGTCGCTGCTGGGTGGCTTGAAGTAGCGATTTTGTCCCTGCTGGGCCGGCACAGTCGACGGGGTCGGAATTATCCCACTCTGGGATTCACGATTTTGACAATGCATTGTGGATTGGCTTGTCGGGAATGATGGGACGCACTAAAGTCTGAACCCTTGCAGACTGGGCACCACAGGCCCGGCTGATTTATTTTAGAGGGAGGTCCTCCATCTCATGAGCGATCCAGTTATTGCGCAAACCAAACCCTATGTTGTCGATGTTAAAGCCGGAGAGAAGTATTTCTGGTGTTCCTGTGGCCAAAGCGCCAACCAGCCGTTTTGCGATGGCACTCATAAGTCGACGGATTTCCGTCCGACAATGTATGAAGCCACGGAAGACGGCAAAGTTGCCTTTTGCGGGTGCAAATACAGCAATACTCAGCCGACCTGCGACGGAACTCATAAAGATATTTAATGCCGGGATCGTTAACCCGGAGAGACGTAACGTTGGCCCGTTAATGGCAGCTTTGCGACCGTTGCAGCGCATCGCTTGGATGAGCGGGCTACACCGCGCCGGTATGTTTTCGGGCGTGCTGTTGCTTGCTGCCTGTGAAACGGGTGTCAGCATACCCGAATTACCGACAATCTTTCCGAATTCCGTACCCCATCCGGCCTGCCCCTCCATCCAGATGTTGCAGGATGCCGATAAGCTTGCCCAATACAGACCCGGGCCAGGCCGCGACATTACCGACATCATCTTCGAGGCTGAGCTGGTCGGCTTTAAAGGAGAATGCGAATACCAGGAAGACGATGGGAAATTTACTTCTGTCGAGCTTGTGTTGAAGGTTCAGATGGAGGTTAACCGCGGACCTGCCAATCCGACCCGGGAGGCGCGGCTGCCCTATTTCGTCGCGATCCCAAAATTCTACCCTTCTCCTGAAGGGCGCAAGGATTTTTCGGTTCGAATCGTTTTTCCGGAAAACGTCAACACCCTGACCGTCAACGCCCCGGAAATAGAGATCAATATCCCCCTCAGTGATCGATTGAAGGGTCCCGACGCGCGAATTTTCCTAGGATTTGCGCTCACTCGAGAGCAGCTTGAAGAAAACCGAAAACGGCGCAGCGCTCGCGGTGCGCGAGGCGGTTGACCCCATAAGCTGCATTACTAAACTGCAATCAAACGGCGTGGCGTGAGCGCCGCCAAAGGTGGGGTTAATCCGTGAGCGACAGCAGTGGTTTAAAGCAGACAGCCCTTTTTGCGGCACACCAAAGTCTTGGCGCAAAAATGGTGCCGTTCGCGGGTTATGAAATGCCGGTCCAATACCCGGACGGCATCTTGACCGAGCACAACCATACACGGGCGAGCGCTTCGGTTTTCGACGTCGGCCATATGGGGCAGGCGAAGATTATCGGCGCGAATGCCGCCGCGGAGATGGAAAAACTCGTACCCGGCGACATTCAAGGCCTGAGCCCCGGTCAGATGCGTTACACCCAACTGACGAATGAGGCTGGCGGCATCATCGATGATCTCATGGTAACGCGGCGTGACGACCATTTGTTTTTGGTCGTCAACGCGGGCCGAAAAGAAATCGATTTTGCCCATATCGAGGCTAACCTCGGCGGCGATACATCACTGGAGATTTTGGATGACCGGGCGCTAATCGCCCTGCAGGGGCCGCGCGCCGCTGCGGCGGTATCGGCCCATGCCGCAGACGCGGCAACGCTTCCCTTTATGACGATGGCGGACATTTCCATCGGCGGGATCGCCGCTTTGGTATCCCGCTCCGGCTATACCGGCGAAGATGGCTATGAAATTTCACTATCCAATCAAGATGCCGCTGCGTTGCTGGAAATGCTGTTGGATGACCCTCGGGTCAAGCCCGCCGGATTAGGCGCCCGGGACAGCTTGCGGCTCGAGGCCGGGCTGTGCCTCTACGGCAATGATATCGATGAAAC
>JAQCKY010000153.1 GCA_027592155.1 Pseudomonadota bacterium | reverse complement strand
CTGGGCAAGCTGGCTGTTGCCCAACGTGGACACGCGGTTCTCAACGAGAACGCGTGCGAAAAACTCCGCAAGCCGATCACCGTCGACGACTATCTCAATTCCCGCATGATTGCCGACCCGGTGCGCTTGCTGGATTGTGTGATGCCGGCTGATGGGGCGAGCGGTCTGCTGATGATGAGCAAAAAGAGAGCCACGGAAAAAGGCCTGTCATCTCAGGTCGTCCCGATCGGCTATGGCGAGCGCACGAATTTTGGCGCCGATGAGGCGCTTTGGGACGCCACCGAAAGCGGGCATGGCATTGCCGGCGAGCGGGCGTTCAAGACGGCGGGACTAAAGCCGTCGGATATCGCCTCGATACATCCTTATGACGATTTTATCATCGCGATCATGCTGCAGTTGGAAATGCTCGGGTTTTGTGAGCGGGGCCGGGGCAGTGAATTCATCGCCGAGACCGACTTCACCCATACCGGTAACCTTCCCTTGAACACCAGCGGCGGCCAGATTTCGGCTGGGCAACCCGGGCTCGCCGGTGGCGGCATCAATCTGGTCGGCGCCGTGCGGCAGTTGTTCGGCGAGGGCGGCGCGGCCCAGGTCAAGGATACTCGAAACGCTTTGGTGACCGGCATCGGCGGCATCGGTTACGGCCGCAATTGGTATACCAGCACCGTATTGATCCTGGAACCGGAGGGGTAGGAGAGACCGATGACCGAGTTAAACAATACCTTCGATGTTGAGCGTCCGCCGGTCCAGCCGATGAGCTTCACCCAGCCCTATTGGGATGGGACCCGCGACAAAAAACTGATGGTTCAATATTGCCCGCGCACGGAGCAGTACCAATTCTTTCCCCGCCCGGCGAGCCTCTATACCGGGCGGCGCGACCTGGAATGGCGGGAGGTGTCGGGCAAGGGTGAGCTCTATAGCTACACCATCGCCCGCCGGACCCGGCCTCCCTTCGCCGGGCACGAGCCCTTTGCCGTCGCCATGGTGACTCTGGCGGAAGGGATAAGAATTATGGGGAATTTGATCAACATTGAAGAGCCACAGATTAGGATCGGCATGGCGGTGAAGCCGTGCTGGGCGCCGTTACCGGATGGCTACAATCTTCTGATGTTCGAACCTGACAGTTAAGGCACCGCTAGTGGACCTTTCGATTCCTCAAGAGCTTACGGATTTCGCCGCGGAGGTGCGCGCGTTCATCCGCGCCGAATTGCCCGACGACCTTCGCGAAAAAGTCATCGGTCGGCGCTTCGACATATTGAGCGCCGATGAAAAACGTTTTTGGCAGCGCAAGATGGTTGCCAAAGGCTGGGGTGCGCCCGCCTGGCCGGTTGCTTATGGCGGGACCGATTGGGACGTTTTGAAACGTCACACTTTTAACGAAGTGGTGGCCGACGAGGGGGCGCCGATGCCGGTCCCCTTCGGCCAAGGCATGTTGGCGCCGATCCTGATCGAGTTCGGAAGCGAGGAACAGCGCCAGCATTTTCTGCCGCGCATCCTCAATCTGGAGTATTTTTTCTGTCAGGGATTTTCCGAGCCCGGCTCCGGCTCTGACCTGGCCTCCCTAAAAACCAAGGCGATGAGGGACGGTGACGACTGGGTCGTCTCCGGACAGAAGATGTGGACCTCCTATGCCCATCAGGCAAACATGATGTTCTGCCTGGTCCGCACGGACCCCGAGGCTGAACGGCCGCAGCAAGGCATCTCCATGCTACTCATTCCGATGGATGATCCCGGGATTACGGTTCGCCCGGTGATCACCCTCGACGGTGAGCATCATACCAATGAGGTGTTTCTGGACGATGTCCGTATTCCCGGCGCTAATCTCGTCGGCGAGGTCAATAAGGGGTGGACCTATGCCAAGGCACTGTTGGGTTATGAGCGCACCGAAGTGGCGCGGATCGGCCTCTCAAAGCGCCTGATCAAAATGGTTAAAGAGGCGGCGGCGAAGCGGACCGTGAACGGTGTCCCCCTGACCGAAACGCCGGCGTTCCGGCGAAAGCTCGCGAGCCTCGAAATTGAACTCAAGGCGGTCGAGATGCTCAACCTGCGCATGCTGTCCAATGTCCGACGAAACCTGCCCGGCAATGAGGCCAACATGCTCAAGATCAAGGGATCGGAGCTGCAGCAGGACCTGACCGAACTGATGATGGAGGCGCAGGGCACCGACGCATTGCGTTTCGACCGCGATGCAGCCCTCGACCAAAACATCGATCTGTTTGGCGATGTCGATTACCGGGGCGATGTTACGGCCAATTATCTGGCAACCCGCGTGGTTACGATCTTTAGCGGCTCGAATGAGATTCAACATAACATTCTGGCAAAAGAACTTTTGGACCTCTGATGGACTTTACCCTCACCGAATCCCAATCGCTGCTCCGCGATGCCGCAACTCGGCTCGTGGCCGATCACGGCGATGCCCCGGATATCTGGCAGCGCATGGCTGCGCTGGGGCTGCTCGGTATCGGGATTGACGAGGCCCATGGCGGGACCGGCGGCGGCTTCCATGACCACGCCGTGGTGTTGGAGGCGTTGGGCGGTGGTCTGGTTCGGAGTGTCTATATCCCGACGGTTGTTGTCGGCGCCCATCTGATTTCGACGGCGGGAACCGATGCTCAACAGGCTGTGCTTCTGCCGAAAATCGTCGCCGGTGAAATGACCGTAGCCGTCGCAAATGCCGAATCCGCCAGTTTCGAGCCCTGCGAGCGGATCGGAACACAGGCAGACCGCATCGCGGGCGGCTATCGGCTCTCCGGCGTCAAACCTGTCGTCATGGGGGCTGATACGGCGGATGTCATCATCGTCTCCGCCCGAACCGGCGGTGGTCCCGGTGGCCGAGAGGGATTGTCTTTATTTTTGGTTGCCACGGACACCGCAGGCATGGTGCGTCATGGATATCCGATTGTCGATGGAAACGGGGCCGCCGATATTGCCATGGACGGCGTAGCCCTTGGTGCCGAAACACTGCTCGGAACCGAAGGGGAGGCCGCGTCACTGATCGATCTGGCGACGGATCGCACGGCTGCCGCGCTTTGCTGCGATGCCGTCGGCGCGATGGCGGCTTTGAACGCCTTAACCTTGGAACACCTTAAAACCCGCGTTCAATTTGGCCGGCCCATCGGCAAGTTCCAGATCTTACAGCATCGCATGGTCGATATGACGATTGCCGAAGAAATGGCCCGGTCGATGGCGGTGTACGGCGCCGATGAAGCCGATGGCGATGAGCGGGTTGCGCGCGGTAAGGCTGTGTCGGCGGCAAAGTCCAAGATCGGCGATTGCGCCCGAACCGTTGGGCAAGGATCGATACAATTGCATGGCGGCATCGGCATGACCGACGACTATGCCGCCGGAGACTACTTCAAGCGGCTCACTGCCTTTGAAATGCTGGCCGGCAACAGCGAAGATCACCTGGAGCGTTACGCCTTTCTTGGCACGGCTTAAGCCGCCCCGCGTCGGCGTCTGCGCCAGCCGGCGAAACCCAAGACCGCAAGCCCAGAGGCGAACAGCGGCAACGCTGCAGGTACGGGCACAACCTGCAAATTACTTGCGTCGAGAGAAATCTCCGTCAGAACGAAGTTGCCATTGATTCCTTGGAGCCCAGGGCCGCCAAACGGAAGCGACACATGCTCAAGAACCTCCAACCGGAGACCCGTGAGATTTAGAAATGCGCCCGTGAACGCGAGAGTATAAGTCCCTGTCGCGGGAACCGCGCCACCGGCCAAAATCGAATTGTCGCCGAGCGTGGTGAATGTCATGCTCGCAGGTCCGGTCACGGCGGCACCGGTGAGAACCGTCCAGTTCGCGGTGACGCCGCCGCCTGTTTCCAGTCCGTCCGCAAATGTTGAGCGGTCATCCGAGGTAACCGAGAGCCTAAAGTTTCCCAGCAAGTGGTCGGTGAAGGTCTGGGCAAGTTCGACTTCGAGAGTGTTGGCGGTGACATTCGTGACGGTTTCCCATACGGCTATGTGCGGCTGGGTCGTATCCCCCGCGCCACAATTAGTGGCAATCGACCAGCCATTGAATCCGGTCTTCACACCGTCCGTAGAAGCACCCGGAGAATGATTAAACGAGTCGCAGGTCTCCGAGAATGTCGCGCTGCCGTTTTGGAGTCCGACTGACGCCGCATGACCTCCTCCGGCGGACAGGCCGAAGATAGCTGACCCAGCAATAAATGCAGAGAAAAACGAAACTTGGCGGATTGTAATCATGCTCCCCTCCCAATTAGACGAGAGCCCATCCCACAGGGCAGATATCATCAATTAACCAAATCAGTGATTTATTTCAGCATAAGTCGAAGGTTTAAGTCAAGAATCGCAAAAAAATAGGCCCGGAAATTCCGGACCTGAAGCGGTGCGCAGCGAGGGGAGGCCGCGCACTCTGGGCTGCGTGGTTATTGCGATTGCAGACCCAGCCAGTTTTCCCGGTTCCATTTGTCTTCTTCGGCGACAATCCGGTCGAGGGCTTCATCCATCGACAGATACCGGCCAATGGTCTCATTACTGACGAGGCGATCGACGACCGCCCAGGTCTCGGTTTTCTGGTTGTAGGTTACATCGTAGCGCATTGCCGTACCCTTTCCTTCTATCGGTTGGGATAGCGGCCGGCTGTACCACTCGGTCATACCGGCAATTACCTGCTGCTGCATCATTTTGGCCTACTCGTTAACAAATCGCGAGATCGGAGCGAATTCGGAAATGACGTCGTCGTCATCGTCGTCCTCAAAAACGCTGCTGTCATATGTATCGTCGGTCGCGTCAAAATCTAACGCCGGCTCCAGTTCGGCATCGAAATCGGTTAAATCGACGCCTGATAGATCGAGACCCGGTAGACGGGGGGAGTCATCAAAGGGTGCTGTCTCGTTCCAAATGCTCGTCATCGTCATATTCCTCAAAAAGGGGCCATAAAATTCCTTAGGACAGCTATGACCCTATCCGAGTCCCCCAAAACCCTTAAGCGAGCATCGGTATTAAGGCTTAATCCAAGGTATTAGTATTGCGTTGGATTTTGAAATTTTGGGTCCCAAAAGCGGGGTTTCCTTGAGAATCTTGGTCTTGACCGTATGAAAGACTGGGCGCAGGTTACGGATGCTCTGGAATCGACCTGTTTCGGGCCAAATAATCTGACAATCCAACCCCCAGGACGCCGACGTGCAAAATATCCACGGCATATTGCTGATGCTGGCATCTACCGCCTTAATCACTGTCATGGTCGTCGGGATCAGGTTCCTGTCGGAAGACCTCCATCCCCTGCAAGTCGCTTTCTTCCGCAACTTATTCGGATTGTTTTTTCTCTTGCCGATCTTGCTCCGAAACGGGACAGCTCAGATACGGACGCAACGGCTGGGTTTGTTGGCCTTACGAGGGGTACTCAACGGCTCATCGTTGATGTTGTTCTTCATGGCGGTGACCCTGATCCCGATCGCCAAGCTCGCAGCGCTCGGGTTCATGACGCCGTTATTCGTCACCGTTCTTGCCGTGCTGTTCCTTGGTGAAAAAATGGGCAGGGTCCGCGCACTTGGATTGGGGATCGGAATGGCCGGCGCGGTTTTGATTTTGCAGCCCGGGTTGGAGGTTGTCAGCGTCGGTGCATTATACCAAATCGGGTCCGTTATATTCTGGGCCGGTGCGATCATCACCACCAAGATGCTTGGACGGACCGAGGCGGCAACGACAATCTCGTTCTACGGCATCATCATCATGATCCCAATCACCTTTATTCCCGCTTTGTTTGTCTGGAGTTGGCCGACACCTCAGGAATATATCGGCATGGCGATATTGGGCGGGATCTGGGTTTCGGCCCAACTCTGCATGACGCAGTCGCTTAAACTTGCCGATGCCAGCCTGGTTATCCCTATCGATTTTGCCAAGCTGGTCTGGGGGGCTGCAGCAGGCTTCTTTATCTTCGCCGAGGAACCGTCTTTGGGGACCTGGATCGGCGGCGCGATGGTAATGGCGGCGACCACCTATGTCGCCGTTCGAGAGCGAAAAGGGCCTGTTTCTTAAGGACGGAGACGGAAAATTTTGGCTTGACAGCATATTTTTGAATTGTTACGTTATAATATATCAATAATGATGGCGGCGAATAATCGCTAAGTGCGGGGAAAATGATAATGAGAGCAAGGATCTGGTGGTATCTGGCGGCGGCTATTGCGCTTGTTACAGCGTCCGCACCGGCGTTACAGGCCGCGCCCAAGGTTGTGACAACGATCCAACCGATTCATTCCCTG
>JAQCKY010000152.1 GCA_027592155.1 Pseudomonadota bacterium | reverse complement strand
TTGCCCGAATCGGTCCGGTCCAATATGCCGCCCGAGCCGTGCAACAATGTCTGATGCAACACATCCTTTCGCTGGGTAACAGCGGTCACATGAAAAACCGGGTCCATATGCATCGGACCGTAGAGCCCCATATATTCGCCGTAAGGTCCCTCGGGCTCGCGGTATCCATGCTCATCGAAATAGCCTTCCAAGACCATCTCGACATCCGCGGGCACGCGTAAATCATTGGTCAAGCACCGCACCAACGGCACCGGCTCCCCGCGCAAGGTTCCAATCAGCGTAATTTCGTCCGCTGGGATCCGCCCGCTCGCCGCCATGAAATCGAGAGGGTGCGAACCGACAGCAAAGCTGACCTGGAGCCGCTCTCCCCGCTCGACGCTTTTGAGGTAAATACGGCGAAGATCGGACGGTGCGGTCAAATTGAATGCCAGAGTGTTTTTGCTCCGGAGACTCAGCCGCCGGCAGCCGACGTTCGTCATGCCGGTTTCCGGATCCAGCGCATAGTCGATACCCGACGTCAGATAGGTACCGCCGTCGAACTCGTGATGAGGATGAAACGGGAGAACGGACAGATCGACATCGTCCCCGGTCATTACGACTTCGTGTACCGGCGCATCCTTGGATGGTACCTCGGCCACCGGTTGCCGGTTGGCGACACGCGCCCAGTAGGCGTCGGTCACCTGGGAAGGTTCAACCCCAAACGCAGCCGCAAGACGACGCCGTCCGCCAGCGACGCTGCTGACCAACTCCGAATGCTCCGGCCCCGCATCCCGGTAGAGGACAGCTTTGTCCGTCGCCTCGGCAATTTCGCTGACATCCGCGAGATCGACAGGCTCGTCATGGATGTCAACTTCATCCATGTCGATCAGTTTGTCGACGAAGGTGCGAAGTCTGAATTTTTCAAAATCGAATTTGGTTCGGCTCGGTTTCAATTTTGCTGCTTTTGCCATGGCCTATTCCTTCCCCGACACTCTCCTGTTTATCCGGGGATCGTAGGAAGACGGTGACAAGCGGTCAACGATTCAGGTCAGGAATATATCCTTAGTATGCCTTTTCGCGGCCTTCCGGGCTTGGTATCGTATGTCGCTGCCGAGGCAGCAAGGATCGAACAGGAAGCATCAAATTCAAAGGGAACGACGCAATGGCCGATGACGTACTCGTCGAGCAAGACGGTGATATTACCCGGGTGACACTGAACATGCCGGATGACGGCAACAAAGTGAGCGACCCGTTAGCGGTCCAATTGACCGAGCTATTTCTCAAGGCGAGCAAGGATTCCCGCGCCATCGTTCTAACGGGCGCCGGGGACGATTTCTGCCTCGGTCGCTCCATGATGGGACGCCAAGGTACGGAAACACCCGAAGCCTATGACGTGCGTGCGGCCAGCGACATCATCTTTGACGCGTACAGCGGATTCCGGGATATCAACATTCCGGTCGTCGGCGTAGTTCGCGGTCGCGCCCTGGGTTTTGGGTGCGCGCTTGCATCGGTCTGCGACGTCACCATCGCCGCCGACAACGCCCGTTTCGCCTTGCCGGAAATGGGACACAACATCATGCCCACGATGGCGATGTCGTCTTTGGTCGATCGGCTTCACCGCAAGGCGGCGGTCTTCCTCACCTACTCCACCGAGGAAGTCGATATGGCCTGGTCAGTAAGGTAACGCCGCTTGCCGACCTGGACAGTGAAGTCGACAAATTCCTGGATGCGCTGCGTAAAGCGCCGATGCCGGCCATCATGGCGGTAAAGGAATTTGCCCGTCACGCATTCCACGCGGATATCCGGACCACCATCGATCTCGCCCGGAACCTGCATGCGAACGTCAATAGTTCATCCAAGATGCGCCCCTAACGCAGACTTCGCTGCAGCAAGAGCAGCCTTCATCTAGAGCGAAGGCAACGCCGGCGACTAGAAACTTCCAGTTCGAGTCGCCGGCATAAATGTTATTTCCCTCGGTCGTGTATTGACGAGGTCACGTATTCCGGCGTTACCAGCACATCCACAACGTAAGAAGCACCGGCGGCGGCCCGCTCCAGCCCCTTTTCCAAGGCTGCCGGTAGGTCGGCCATGTCGGTAATCGGTCCCTCGCCTTCCAGCCCTTGAGCCCGGGCCATCGCCGCGAGGTCCGGTGCCGGATCGTCGATACGCTGGCCGATCCAACGACGTTCCGGAGGCCTGCCTCGCTGCTTGGCAACCCGTTCCTGATGCAGTTCGTCGTTAAAGTAGGAACGATTATTTCCGACGATGATCAGCAGCGGAATTTTCTCATGGGCCGCCGCCCAAAGCGCCTGGACGCCCATCAAATAGTCGCCGTCGCCGACAACCGCCACCGGGATCCGCTTGTCCCCCAAATCACGCAGCGCCAAGGCGGCACCGACGGCAATACCCGGACCGGCGCCCAAGCCCCCGCCGCCTGCACTCCCCAGATAATCCAACGGATGCGTGCATTCGACCCCGTCGGCGGGCCAGCCGATTGTTGTGCCGATCAGGCAGACGTCCTTGCCCGCAACCGCGTTCTCATAGGCGTATGTCAGATCGGCCACACCGATAGGGCCGCTTTCCGGTAGCTTATTCGTCTCGCGTTTTGCCATGGCATAAGGTTTTGACTTCTTGCCCTTGGTAATCAGGGGTAACAGGTCTGCAACGGCGCGGTCGGGAACAGTGGGAATCTGAATCTCCACCGGTGGTAAGGCCTCATAATCCATGCTCCATCCGCCATGAACCTGAAAGTCCATCGAGCAATGAATGATCTTGGGCTCGACGATGCCGCCATCCCAGGCGCTCTTGAGCGTCCCGCCAAGATCGCGCCAATCTAGGCTGATCACCACATCCGCTTCGCGGTGGGCTTCCTTGATCCTGCCGCCAGGGTTAAAGCCCGCCATCCCGACATGTAAGGGATGGGCCGTCGGAAAGGCCGCCGAATAGCCGGTGCTGGAAACCACTTTTGCCTCAAGCGCTTCGGCCAATTGGACGCGGTTGGCCCAATCCTGCTCATTGCGCGAAACGGCGCCGGCGAGGATCAATGGGTTTTTGGCGGCAAGCAACATTTCAGCCGCCTGCTCGACCAGTTCCTTCGGTGCCCCCGGCGCTGACGGCGGACGGTAGCGTGAGATATCGTTCAAGACCGGCCACTCCGCGACTTCGCCTTCCTGCACGGCCGCGTCCATATTGATGTAAACCGGACCAAAGGGAGGCGTGCAGGCAATCTGTACCCCGCGGCGAATTGATTCCACGGCGGCTTCGGCGGAGCCCGGCTGATCGTCCCATTTAGTGTAACCGCGAACCAGCGCGCCCTGATCCGCAGACGTATGGATCCAATCGATATAGGGACGGCGCTTTGCCGCATCCACCGGACCGGTCGCGCCGATTACCACCATCGGCATCCGGTCGCACCAGGCATTAAAAATGGCCATGGTGCCGTGCATCAACCCGACATTGCTGTGTAGAATTGCGATCAACGGCCTCTCCGTCACCTTGGCGTAACCCTGGGCCATGGCAACCGCATGTTCTTCGTGCAAATGCACGATCATCTGGGGATTCTCGTTACCCAGATAATTGACGATGCTGTCGTGAAGCCCCCGGTAGCTCGCACCCGGGTTCAGACAAACATAAGGAATGCCGGTTTCCTGTAACGCCGCAGCAATCAAGTCACTGCCCCATATCGGTTCATTGGTGCCGGCATTATTCATGCCAGCCGGTGATTTTTGGTCCATGCAATCCTCCCTGTTTGTATTATTGCGGATCATACCCGGCGATTTCCGGAACTGCGATGCAAATATTGGGTCGACCAAAGGAAATTGGACGTTATTGTTCAAGGCAATCCATTTAACGATAAATGAGACGTCATGCCCGACCACATGCGAACCGTCAGCAAAGACCTTCTCCGCTATCTCCGTCAAAATTCGCTGCGTGAGTCCGATGTGCAAAGGCGCCTGCGCGAAGAAACGGATGCTCACCCGGAAGCAAGCTTCGCCGCAGCCCCGGAGCAAAGTCAGCTTTTAGGTTTTTTGGTCGAACTGATCGGCGCTCGCAAGATATTGGAGGTCGGCGTCTTTACGGGTTGCAGTACCTTGGCCATGGCCATGGCGTTGCCCGACGACGGAACCCTGATCGCCTGCGACATGGTCGACGACTACGTCCAAATCGGCGCCAAATACTGGATCGAGGCTGGTGTCGATAGCAAAATCGACGTGAAACTCGGCCCGGCCCGAGACACCCTCGATGAACTCATTGCCGAAGGTCTGGAACAGCAATTCGACCTTGCACTAATCGACGCCAATAAAAAAGACTATGACGCCTATTACGAACGTGCCCTGGTCCTCGTTCGGCCCGGGGGGCTCATCGCCCTCGATAACATGTTCTGGTACGGCGCGGTTCTCGATGAGTCCAAACAGGAAAAATCCACGCGGGCCATACGGGCCCTCAATACCAAGCTCCATGGCGACAGCCGGGTCAGTCTGGTCATGCTCCCCGTCGAAGACGGCATGACCCTGGTGCGAAAGCGTCCCTAGAATGATCACATAATAATAAGGAACGAAAATGAAGGTCGCTTACGTCTTCACGAGCAATATGGCCAGTACGTTCAAACTGGCAACTATGATTTTGCCGCAGTTGGAAAACGGCAACCATGGTGCCGAGGTGATCGGCATGATGTTTTTCGACGACAATATTTTCTGCCTTCGCGAGGATGACCCCGTTGGGGAACGCCTCGCCAAAGTGGCAAAAGAACAAAACATTTTACTGATGGTTTGCGATCAGTGTGCAGTCCGGCGCGATCTCGCCGACGGAACTTTCGAACAATGCGGATCAGGTGAAGTAACCGCGAAGGGACTGGTCGACGGCGTTGTGGCAGGTTGCTTCCCGCAGTTATACGGCGCGCTGGACGGCAATCCACCCGATCAGGTCATCTCACTTTAGCGACAACGAGCCATATGGGAGGAATTAGATGCGAGTAACGATGTTGGGAACCGGTGCGGCGTTCGTCGATCCGGATCGTGCGCAATCTGGCATACTGGTGACGCTGGATAATGGCACCCATTACATGTTCGATTGCGGTGCCGGCACGACCCACAACATGGTGCGCGCCAATATTAATCCGGCCGATGTTGGGGTGGTCTTCCTCACCCACCTCCACCACGATCACATCTGTGACTTTCCCCTTTTCGTCATCACCAGTTGGATGTGGGACCGCCCGAATGCGTCAGTCGTCCTCGGCCCCAAGGGTACCAAACATTTCGTCGACCACCTTTTCGAAGGCGGTGCTTATGACTCGGACTTCCGCGCCCGCAGCGCCTATCCCTTGCGCCAAGGAAATCTCGACGCGATTCGGCCAGACGTACGCGAAGTGAGCCCGGGCCTTGTCTATGAAGACGACAACGTAAAAATATTCTGCGACTTCGTTGAGCACATCCCCCGGGAAATTTCCGAATGCTTTGGCATTCGGTTGGAGGCGGAAGGCAAGGTAATTGCTTTTTCCGGCGATACCGCGCCCTGCGAGGCCATGGTCAAACTGGCCAAGGATGCGGACGTGCTGTTCCATGAATGCACATTCCCCGAATCCTTTATCGAATTTCGCAGTAAATCAGGTGCCGGAACCCATGCTCATACTCCACCGACGGCGCTGGGAAAGATAGCCGTTGAAGCGAACGTAAAACGCCTCGTCGCAACCCATTTCGGTCACTTCGAATCAACCAATCAGGTCATTCACAAAGTCGGCCGCCATCATATGCCTGTCGACGAAATGGGCCCTCATGTAATGGATGAAGTGGTTCGTGATATCCGGCGCAGCTATGACGGCCCCTTGCAGATGGCCTACGATCTGCTCCGAATTGACGTCTGACCCCATTAGAGAACAAAACAGAGGACTGCCAATGCCGACAGCAAAAATCCGTGGCCTGAACATCAATTATGAAATCATCGGCAATGACGGTCCCCCCGTTGTCCTGATTACGGGCGGTCGGCGCGGATATACCGAATTCATACCGTTAGCAAAAAAGGTTGCGGCGTCAGGTTACCACGTATTCCTGCATGACCGCCGCAACACCGGCGCGTCCGATATCTCCATCGAAGGCAAGGAGGTCGAAGAGGTGGTGTGGGCTGACGATCTGCATGAACTTCTCAAGCAACATGATGCCCTGCCCGCCTTTATCGGCGGCTCGTCGTCGGGCCGCCGGCACCCCCTAAATTTCTGCATCCGGCATCCGGAAGCGACGCGGGCACTCTT
>JAQCKY010000151.1 GCA_027592155.1 Pseudomonadota bacterium | reverse complement strand
GGAGCCGTCGATATCGGCGCGCCGCTCCTGCATGCGCATTTCCCGCGCGCCTATGTCGACCCCAACCGGGAAGCCTATGAGCTCGACCCCGCGATGTTCGAGGATGTGCTGCCGGGTTATGTCAACACAACCAGCGTGCGGGTCACCGCCGGGCTCGGCACCGTCGCCCGGGTGGTCACCAACGGCGAAGAGATTTATGGGCGCAAACTGAAATTCGTCGAGGCTTTGAACCGGATCGAACAATCCTATAAGCCCTATCACGAAGCGCTCAAAACCCTGATCGAGAAGACGACGGAAAAATTTGGGGTCTGTTTCCTGATCGACTGTCATTCGATGCCGTCGGTGGGCGGGCCGATGGATGACGACCGCGGATTGCACCGGGTCGATTTCATCCTGGGCGACTGCCACGGCCGCTCCTGCAGCCCGTCCCTGACCACGTTCGTCGATAAAACATTGCGGCGCCTGGGCGGCAATGTGCGCCGAAACGATCCATACTCAGGCGGATTTACCACGCGCCATTACGGCCGCCCGCAAAAGCAAGTTCATGCCCTGCAGATCGAGATCAACCGGGAGCTCTATATGGACGAGATCTTGATCGAAAAAACCGCGGGCTTTGCCCCCTTGGCAGAACAGATGACCGGTTTGATCGAGGCCCTCGCCGATTCACAGCTCGCCCTCCCGACCGCCGCGGAATAGACCCGATCGCATAATCCGCTAAGGGCTCCGCCTTTCGCCGAGGTCAGCGGAAGCGGTTGGCATGGGCATTGCGCGTTATTCTCCGACACCAAAAAAACCATAGAACGGGAAAAGACGATGGTGTGGGCAAGAATAGTGGCGATTACCGCGATTCCGGTGGCGATCCATCTCTCTGGGGACAACCCGGCGGATGCGGAATTAATCGATACATATCAAGACGATACCTGCCGCCAGCAGACCGGCATCCTGGAGCGGAAGCAGGGCATTCCGACGCATCTGTTGACCGCGATTTCGCTGGCCGAAACCGGGCGGTGGGATCCCGAACGGCGGGCACTATTTGCCTGGCCCTGGACGGTCACGTCCCAGGGTAAGGGCCGCTATTACGAAACCAAGGCCAAAGCCATCAGTGCGGTCAAAAGTTTACAGGCCGCCGGGGTCGAAAGCATCGATGTCGGCTGCATGCAGGTTAATCTCTATTACCACCCCCGCGCATTCAAAAGCTTGGAGGATGCCTTTAACCCCGAAATCAATATCGGCTACGCGTCTCATTTTCTGAAATCCCTCTACGAGAACACCAAATCCTGGCAGGAGGCCGCAGCCCATTACCACTCGACCAATCCGGGCAAGAACCGGGGCTACCAGGAAAAGGTCATGAAACTGTGGTCCGGGGTCGGCGGCAATACCGCCCTGTTGAAACTCGACAAAGTACCGCCGACCAGAGATCTGGCTGACCCCAATCAGCAAAAGCTCGCGCAAGAAGCCATGTTGAACACCCGCTTTCGTGCTCGCCTCAATGCAGAGCGGTCGCTGCGGCTGCCGGACAAACGAAAATCCCAACTGGACGGATGGCGCGCCGCGGCGGGCGGGCGGCAAACCTTGAGCAGCCAGTTCGGCGCGTAATCGCGCCGACCGGGAACGCCGCCAAAGGGTCAATACGGGCTCCACCGCCGCCGAGTTCGCCACCAAACGCCGTAAACAGTTATCGGTCTGGCGAACCCAACGGGCCTTGCTCGACCGCGAACGCGCCCTTGCGGACGCCGGTGTGATCAAGCTTCGATAGCGCGTCTCCGGCGCCACCCAGCGCCGGCGAATTTTATCGGAAATTTAGCAATTACCCCGCTATATGGGGTGAGGCCTCGTTCTTATTCGGACTGTTCGATTTAGGGGGGAACAGTTTGCAGACACTTATTCGCGCCGGTTCGATCTGCGGCATTACGCTGCTAGGCCTATGGATGCTCGTCGCGCCGTCCGTCGTTTTTGCCCAGAGCCCGTCTGAGCGTCCCGACTATCGCTTGCTCATGCTCGACGGCAATAGCTTAAAATGGGGCATCCCCCAGGCCGGCACGCCCGGCCTCATCCGCTACGCGCACCTGACTAAACCGATGCACCGAGACGGCGCCCGAAATTGCCGGGCGATGGCTCCCCTGCCCGTGCGGCTCGGCCCCGGCGGTGTGGCGAGAGAGACAATCATCCAGGAATTTCGGGACGCGTTTGCCGCGTGGCAGAGGGTCGCGGCCGTTCGGTTCGAAGAGGCCGATAACATTGCCGAGGCCGACCTGGTGATTGGCATACAGTCCGAACCGGCCGGAATCGCCTTCGCCGATGTCAGCTATCGTCCGGAGCCCGGGGCGCGGTTTGCTCGAATTCACAAAGCCGCAATCTGCCTCAATCCGACCCTGCCGTGGGAATCCTCTTTTGACGGCGATATCGGCACCTATAATCTGCGCGCGGTTGCGATGCACGAGGTTGGCCATGCGATCGGGCTCGATCACGCGCCGGGCAAAACAGCGAAGGTCATGAACTTTCGATATCTGGAACGGGTCCGGGACCTGCAACCCGGGGACATCGCCGGCGCGGTAGAGATTTACGGCCCGGCGGAAACAGCGGCCGCCCAGTTACCGCGGAGCAACCCGAAATAGAGTTCGCCCTTTCAAAAAGGAAAAGCGGCGGAGTGAGACACCCCGCCGCCCAACCGTCTCGTCTTCGTTTCGCGAAAAGGGAGACTATTTTGTCATGGGCCCGGTTTTGGGAGCCGCCTTGGCATCATACTTCGGCAGCGCCCTAAGCTGGGCCTTGCTCATCGATACCATAACCTGGGTTTGGCCCGCAGAACCGGGTTGAGGGCGAACTTGCGCCTTATCGAGATCGATGGCGACTTGGCGGCCGCCGATCCCGAGGAACTTGCCGACGGACAAGATCAAGTGTGGTTTTCCCTGTTGGGTCACAATCTCATCCACCTGCCCGATGGTCTCGCCGGTCGCATTGACGACATCGGCACCGACCAGCTTACCGGCATCCATGGCCGGAGTAATGTTCTGCGCATAAATTTGTGATTTCGTGTATGACGTGTGTCCCGATTGACCTGGCGCGCCTTTGTTACCGGCGGCCTGTGTGGGCATTGCGCTCAAAAGAACCAGAGCACTCGCTGCGGATAAGAGAGCTGTTTTGGTGATCGTCATTTTGATATCCTTTTTGGGTTGGACTACATCACTTGGTTGGTCACGCTTCTTAACGTCGTGGGGAGGATAGGAAAGAAATCGGTCCAGAATATGACTTAAATAAGCCTTTTCCGCCCCATAGCGGCCGGTCGCGCTTGCCGATGCGGCAACACGAAGCTCGCCCCCTCCCCACTGCCGACCAAGCCGATGATCAAGCCGACGACCAGGCTGCCTGGAATGTCTTTTTTTGAATCGAGGGCACAGAGTTTCTTCTGATATGGTGTCGGCGGGATCGGCGGACATTGGGACGGGTAGCTGGCCTCGCTCTCGTTCTTCATAGCTTTATATTACTAATTTAACGGGTAAACCTTGAGGTGTTCTTCCTCTTCATCTTGGGGTCCTTATGCCGGCTTTATTGCCTGTTGCGGTTTGCCATGCGAGTCTTTGTCAACCTTAACTTTTAAAGATAGATGACGATGACCGGCGACACCCCTTCCAATGCGATTATCCGCCAGCATGCCGACGTGATCGCGGAGCTGCTGACCATTCCCGGGCGGATCGTACTCGATATCGGCTGCGGCAACGGCCATATCAGCCGCGACCTGGCCCGGCTCGGCGTCGGTCGGGTGATCGGTATCGATCCCGGCGCGAAGCAACTCGCCCGGGCCCTCGCCGCCCCCCGCATCGGCACCGAATGTTATGTGCGGGCCGGGGCCGAAGCCTTGCCCTTGCCGACGGATAGCGCCGACGTGGTTCTGTTTTTCAACAGCCTGCATCACGTGCCGATGACCCTGCTGGACGAGGCCTTCGCCGAAGCCAAACGGGTTCTCAAACCCGGCGGCAGCGTGTTGATCACCGAACCCCTGGCCCAAGGCCCGCAGTTCGAGCTGTCGAAACTGATCAATGACGAAACCGAAGTGCGGGCCATCGCTTATGAGAAAATCCGCGGCGCCGATCGCTACGCGCTGCAGCCCCGGACCGAAACCTATTACGTCCGCGACGGCGTCCACCCCGATTTCGACAGCTACCGCCTGAACTCAACCTCGGTGAACCCCACGCGCGCAGACCTCTTCGCCGCCCACGAGCCGGAACTCCGCGAACGCTTCGAGCGGTTCGGGAGCAAGCAGAACGACGGCTATCATTTCGAGCAGGTGATGCGGGTCAATCTGCTGGAGAATATCTAAGCGTTTACTTCGGCGACCGTCGTTCCAATTGGGCATGTGAGAAGCCACCAAATATCGCCAGGAAGTTCCCGTTTCGGTAACAATATTTGTTGCCGCCAGTTCCCAATATGGTAACATTCGGTATGCGCGTTTTTGCCCGAAGCACCCTCAACGCATTCTGGATCGAGCACGCCGACGCAAGAGAGCAACTGGGATCGTGGTATCGGATCGCGCAGAAGGCGGACTGGTCTAGCTGGACAGACATTAAGGCCCAATACCGAACCGCCAGCGCCTTGAAAGACAGCCGCGTTGTTTTTGATATCAAGGGCGGGAACTATCGCCTCGTCGTGAAGATTAACTACCCCTACCGGGTTGTTTATATTCGCTTTATCGGAACCCACGCCGAGTACGATAAGATCGACGCGGAAACGATATAACGATGGAGCAAGTGATGACGACAAAAGTTTTGGTCCCGGTCATCAAGACCGAGAAGGATTACAAAGCGGCCCTGGCCCAGATTGAGAAGCTTATGGATGCCAAGGCTAACTCGCCTGAAGGCGATAGGCTTGACGTTCTGGCCACTCTCATCGAAGCCTATGAGGATAAGCATTACCCTATCGGTCCGCCCGACCCAATCGAGGCGATTAAATTCCGTATGGACCAAATGGGCTATACCCGAGACGACCTCGCCCGCTTGATCGGCGGCAAGAGCCGCGTCAGCGAGCTTTTTTCAGGCTCCCGGAAATTGAGCCTCAATATGATCAGAACCCTTCACAGGGAATGGAAAATCCCGGCGGACGTTTTGATCAACGACGCAGGATAGATAAATTCAATTTCACTGGCGCTAGCGGCATGATCGAAGGCATCTCATTGACGTGTAAGTACATATGTACTAACGTATATTTTTACATACAAGACTAGGGGATCGGCATGGCGTCGACACCGCGCGGAGGAAGTTTCGTCACAAAACTCAAAAAACAGGGAAACTCTACCGGGGTTACCTTGGTTGCCGATGTTTTGCGCGAGGCCAACCTCAGTGTCGGCGACGGCGATGTTGACGATGCGGCCGAAAATAAGATCGTGATCTCCAAATCCAACAGCGACTATACCCGCGCGATGGCGGCTGGCCGAAAATTCTCTGCTCACTATTCCCGCACGATGGCCGATCTGGCTAAATGAGCGAGATTTTTATTCCGCCCATCGAGGCAGTCATCGACCGCCAAGCAGAACTCATCGAAGAACATGGCGGCGCAAGCGTGCTCCGTGATTTAGGCTTGCTGGAGTCCGCCCTTTCCAGAGCCCAAAACCTCCAAGCTTACGGGGGTGAGGTTTCGGTCTTCCAAGTTGCGGCCACCGTGGCCTTCGGCATTTCCCAAAACCAAGCCTTCATCGACGGCAACAAAAGATCCGCCTTCGACACGCTCGGCATCATATTGATTGCCAACGGACAATGGCTGGACGTCAGTCAAACCGATGCCTTCGAGGCAATGATGGCGATCGCCAAAGGAGAACACTCCGAAGAGCGCCTCGCGGAGTGGCTCGAAAGGAACTGCGTTCCTCAGGTCGTGTAATTTCGCAGCATTCGCGGGCTATCTGCGCACTTTTGAGATTTGGGCTTCTTTGGCCACTGAAAGTTTTGATCGCGGAAATTCCGGATTGCCAATTCTTCTTCGGGCGCAAGTGGAAACGAAAAATCCGGGTAGCCCCCTCCGGCGTGGGTAATTGCCATCAATCGTCTCGTTAAGTGGGTAGTATCGAATATTATTTCGCGGAGATGGTTGAGTGTAATCTCGTCGTCGATGTAGGTACCGTCGTTGCGACGAGTAGTCGTATAAAGAACGCCATCTTTCGCTTCGCCAGCCCATATGCAATGCGAAATGTGGTCGCGTCGTTTTTTTATCCGCTTTGTATCAATTTTGATCTGATTGAGT
>JAQCKY010000150.1 GCA_027592155.1 Pseudomonadota bacterium | reverse complement strand
ATGGTTAAGCCGAATTCCGGGACGACATAGAGAAATTGCCCGCCAAATCCCCGTGCGTAATATGCAGGCTGGCCACAGACCTCGGTGATAAACCAGCCGTAACCATAGGCGTCGCCGGAAAAGGGCGAACGGGTGCGGGGCTGCCACGATTGACGGATCCAGTTTTCCGACAGTATTCGCCGTCCATTCGCAATGCCGCCAGCCCGATACATCTCACCAAAGCGCAACAAAGCGTTCGGTGACAAGGTCATATTATTGCCGCCGAAATAGATGCCCTTGGGATCGGTCTGCCATCCGGGAATGTGAATGTTTAATGGCTTACCCAGCCAATCCCGTGCAAGCGCCAGTGTATTGCGCCCGCTTGCCCGGGTCAGAATCGCGGATAGGAGATGGCTGTTGCCGGTCGAATAGAGCATGCGGCCACCGGGTTCATCGACAAAGGGGCGGGATAATACGAACCGAACCCAATCCTTGCTCATCACCCAGCGTCCATAGTTACGCCCGGAGGTGCGTTCCAGTCCGGACCGCATGGAAAGGAGGTGATTCAGTGTTATGGTGGCGAGGCGAGAGTCTGCGTTCTCAGGGAGAGAATCGGTTAGGAGTGTGGCAACGTGCTGATCTGCGGCGCTGAGAACCCCACGGTCGATGGCGGCGCCCACCAAGGCCGAGATAATCGATTTTGAAATCGACTTGATGTTGACCGGTCGGTCGAGGCTTGCCCCACGGAATGCGCGTTTGGCGAGAATGATGCCTTGTTGTGAGATGATCAGTGATCGGAGACGGGGAAGTTTGGCAGCGCTCTCCAAGGTAAGGGCGAGGTGGTTGGGCTCTATGTCCTTGGCGTCCACGGGTTCGGCCGCAATCACGCCGACCAAAAATATCGCGGCGCTGAGTGTGTATAAGAGGCTATTTGCAAGGTTGCGCATGATTCAACTGATAACTGCCTTCAACGATAGTCATAAACAGGTTATCAATGATCCGATAGTGTAAGTTTGACCGATTGCCGAGGACAGGTAGATGCATGAGTTCAAATTCATCTAAGGACCAGGGAAAAGAGGCTCTGCGTGCTGCCGAGGCGGCGCTGAAACGCGTAATCGCAGAAAAGGCTTCCTTAGAAGAGTCGGTTCGCGAGCGTCTGAGCGACCACGCTCATGACATCAAGGGTGCGATTGGCCCCATCATGGGTTTCAGCCAGCTGATGCGCGGTAATGACTTGGCGCCTGAGGTGGTCGATGAGTATCTGGACGTCATTCAACGTTCGGCCCTTCGCGCTGTTGGAATTTGCAACGGCTTGTTGGGGATGGGCACCGATGAGGCGGGCCATGTCAGCGGCGCGATGCAAGTCGAGGAGGTCGATGTCAGCGCGATGATCGCGGAGGTCGTTACCCAATTCGACTATATGGCCACCGAGCGGGCGGTAAACCTCGAGAGCGAGGTCGCGCCGGAGTTTCCGGTCATAAACACGATGTTTACGCCGGTTTATCGCTGCCTGACCAATCTTGTCACCAATGCAATTAAGTTCACACCGTCGGGTGGTAAAGTGACAATCAGTGCCGCGCTCGATGATGCAGAAGATGCCGTGGTTCTGGTGATCCGGGATTCCGGTGCCGGTATTCCGCTGGCACAGATTATCGACATTTTGCAGCGGGGCAAAAAAGGCACGTCGCCTCACGGCGATAAGGGAACTGGATTGGGACTAAATATTGTCAATTCCCTGATCTCAGACCTGGGCGGTTCGTTCGATATCACGAGCGAATCCGGTCAAGGCACGCGGATGTCCCTGAAATTCCCCAGATCAATGCATCAAGCGGCTTAGGCCCCATGCGAATCGGCATTATCGGATATGGCTATATCGGTCGTTATCTGACCGACCGGATCATGGCGCCGGATAGCGGCATGGATGTCGCTTTTGTGTACAACCGGAGCGGCGGCGCGCTGGATAATTTGGCACCGGAGTATTGTTTGACGGCGCTCGGGGACGCGGCGGCGCGGCACCCCGATATCATTGTCGAGGTCGCGCATCCCTCGGTGACGCAGCAGCATGGCGCCGATATTTTTGCCTGTTCCGACTATATGCCTTTGTCGGTTACAGCCCTCACCGATGATGTTTTACGGGGGAGACTTCTGGCATCGGCCAAGAAGAATGGTCATCGCTTAATTCTGGGGGCGGGGGCGTTAATCGGCGGCGAGGCCTTAGCCATGCGTCCCGATGCTTGGGAACGGGTGCGGATTACATTTCGCAAACACCCGGACAACATCGATTTTGCCGATAGTGGGTTCGACGCATCTGAAATCACTGGTAAGACCGTTCTTTATGATGGGCCGGCGCGGGGGATCGGAGAGAAATTTCCGCGCAATGTTAATACGATGATCACCTGCGCCTTGGTCTCAACTGGTCTCGATGCGTGCGAGGCTTGTTTGATATGCGATCCGGACCTCGATGTGGCGATTGCCGAGGTCGAGGCCTGGGGCAAGGACGGCGGCTATGTCCGCACCGAAAAACGTCAGCCGGCGGTTGGGGTCTCGGGGACCGAAATGCTGGATTCCGTCTGGTTCTCTTTGGTTCGCGCGGCGGGGAGCCAAAAGTCGGGTTACGAGCTTCTCTAGTTCACGTGTTTGGGCAGCCAGGTGGCGATCTCGGGCACAGCGACCAAGAGTGCCAGGACAGCGAGCTCGATCAAAATGAACGGCATGGCCGACCGGACGACGGCCCCAAGGGTGATCCCGACCGGTGCGATTCCCTTCATGACATAGAGCAAGAGGCCGAAGGGCGGGGTGAGCAGGCTGATTTCCATGGTGATCAGCATCAGGACCATCAGCCAGACAACATCGATGTTGAACACCACTTGGAATGATGATGAACCCAAAAGGAAGAAGGGCAGCGTAAGCAGCAGCATGCTGACCTGATCCATGAAGGCGCCGAGGAACAGAAGCACCAACATCATGAAGACCACGACCGTCAAGGGTGTGAGATTGAGGGCGGTGATCGCTTCTAAAAGCCCGTCTGTGGCACCTGAATTGGAGAGGGCCTGACTGAACACCAGGGAGCCGGCGATGATGAACAGGATCATCGTGTTTACCTTGGCGGTTTCCATCAGGGATTTGGCGATGGCCCGCCAGGTAAAGTTGGCGCCGTCGATACCGGTTATGGTGATGGTCCGATTGAAAAGCTTGAAAAAATAGCATGCCGCTAAGGATGCCAGGCTGCCGAGCGCCGCGGCCTCGGTCGGCGCGGCGATCTTGAAAAAGATGCTGCCGACGACGACGACAAATATAATCAGCAAGGGCAGGATATAAACCAAGAAGGGCAGGATCCGATTGACGAAACGCAAGGAGCGCCCGTTATAGGTACAAGAAACCAGCGCCTTGCCGCGCCAGTTTACGGCGACGGTGATGGGGATATCCAGATGGCTCTCATCGGGAGTATAGCTGGGCGCCAAGTCAGGATTGATGATGCAGCGGCCAACGACATAAACGAAAAACAGCACTGCCATCAATATGCCGGGGACAATTCCGGCGATCAGAAGTTGTGCGACAGACTGTTCCGCTAAACTGGCCAATAAGACCGCCAGGGCGGATGGCGGGATCAGCATGGCGATGCCGCCCACGGCCATGATCGGTCCCATGGCGATGGTCGGCTGATAGCCCCGCTTCATCATGTCGGGCAGCAGGACCGAACCGAGGATGGCGGTATTGGCGATGGTCGAGCCGGACAGAGATGAGAATATGGTTCCGCCGATGATTGAGACGACGGACAGCCGCCCCGGCAGGCGGGAAATCATACGGTCGATAGCGCCAATGGCTTTGAAGGCGACACCGGTCTGCAGCAAAATTTCGCCCATCAACAGGAACAGCGCGATCGGGGCCAGGGTAAAACTGATGGCGCTGTTGAACTCGATGGCCATAAAAACCAGGCCGACATCGCCGTTGATAAAGAGGAATGTGCCGAGGACGTTGGCGGTAAAAAATGCCAAAGCCACGGGCAGTCCGAGGAACATCGCCGTACACACGGTTCCGAGCAACAAGGCGAAGGCAAGATACCATTCCATGGATTAAAACCCCGCGTCGGCCGTGACGACTTCCTTGTCGATCTTCAGGACTCGCTCGGATCTCATGCGAAACAAAAATTCAATGGCCAGCATGAGGAAGGCGAGGACGAAGGCGGAGAGAATGATCCAGTTTGCAATCCGGAGGTCTTTATCAGGCATTGTCCCGTCGATGAATTCGATGATCGTCGCGCGGGTGCCGTAAAAACCAAGAAGTAAGCAAAGTCCCACCGCGAAGATGTCCATGCAACGTTCCAGCATTGCGGCAGATTTGGGTGAGAGGGCGGTTACCAATACGTCGACTTTGACATGAGCGCCTTGTTGTAAGACCCAAGGCGCGCCCAAGAACAGCCCGAAATAGAGGGTATATTCGACCCCCTCGAAGAGCCACCAGATGCTTCCAAGTCCGGTTTTTACCAGGAACAGATTAAGGGGTATCAACAGGGCGATCAGGCCGATGGAAATGGCGACCAGGGCGGCAAAAAAAACCGTCACCCGGTTGAAGGCGGCCTCAAGGGTATCGAGAGGGGAGCGCATGACGCTGTCCGTCTAGTGGTTCTTATTATCGGCTTATCGGCGGATAGAGGTACCGGGAATGCAGATTTAGGGTCCGCATTCCCGTTCCCCTATTCGGAGAAGCTATTTCGTGAAGAGCTTCATCAGTTCTGGGCCATGCTTCGGGCTCCGTTGCAGAACTTCGTCCCAACCGGCCTTTTTGGCCGTTGAAAGCCATTTCTCGCGGTCGGCGCCTGTGAAGGTAATGACCTTCATACCCTGGCTGGCCCGCATCGCATTTTCTTTGGTGAGCATGTCTGCGAGTTTCTTACTTGTGGAGGGCTCCGTCGCGGCTTCGATATCCGCGCCCATTTTGGTGAGGAAGTCGCGCTGTGCGCTTGTCAGGCTATCCCATTTCTTCTTGTTGATCAGCGTGTGCAGTGCGGAGGAGTAGAAGCCCGGCTCCACTTTATATCCGGTGACTTTTGCCCAGCTTGGCACCCAGGCGGCGGCCGGCCAGCCATAACCTTGGACCGTACCGTTCTCCATATAGGTATAGACCTGAGGAAGGTTCGAGTTCTGGGTCGTTGCACCAAGTGCTTTGAAGAAAGCCGTGTAGACCGGCGCGACGCGGAGGTGCAAGCCTTTGAGATCCGGCGCTTTGATCGGATCCTTCAGCCAAAGATGGAAGGGGCCGAAATCGCCATGCCGGGCTAAATAATGGATGTTCTTTTCGGCGAGGAGTTTCTGTACATAGGCGAGGCCACCGTTTTGTCGGAGCTCCGCCCAAGTGCGCTCGGCGAACCGAAGAACCGGTGCCTCGGGTATCACGTTCCCGAAATAAGCCTCGGTGCAGCCGACGAGGTCATAAGCGCCCCGGGACATTTTCTGGGTTAATGTCAAATTGTTGCCGATGGCCGGCGCGCCACCGATGAGGTCAATTTTTACGACGCCTTTGCCTTTCGCATTGATATCTTTGACAAACCCTTCAAAGTCGCGGGACGGCGGGGAACCGATCGGGAAGCAGCTGGCGCCGCGCAGCGTCACTTCCGCCGCGCTTGCGGGTGCTGCTATTTGACCGGTGGTGGATACGAGTAGAGCGGCGGCGCTTGCGCCGAGAATAAGTCCGTACTTCTTCAACATTGATTTGTCTCCCTTATAAATTTTAACGATGAGGGCCTCTCTGAGTCACAGTGCATTGAATTTATTGGTTAGCTGCACTGTTTGCCATCCGAACAAAAGATAGCATACAGAGGCGGTTAGGGGGCAAGTCAATTGATTGCCGCTGGTCGAAGAAGTTATCCGCGATTGCGCCACCGGCGAAGCGACGCCGCGTCGTCAATATCTTCGAGCGTTTCCAATAGCGCGGTCTTGGGCGTGTTGCCCAGATTTTTCATCGTGTCTGCGAGGGCGTGTTCGGTCGACCACCGGACATCGCGGAAGAGATCGAACCGCCGTCCACGGGGGCTGACACCGACAAGCCAATAACCGCCGTCGGCGGCAGGCCCAAATACCGCATCGTGCCGACCTAATGCTTTGAAAGCCCGATGGATATGTAGCGGGCGAATCGCCGGTACGTCTGTTCCGATAATAATGACGGGCCCCGGGGATGCGCCCCGGATGGCTCTCGCCATTTTGTCACCCAGGTTTCCGTTTCCCTGTGGAATACGCGGTAGGGCAATTGTCCAAGGCCATGGCCGGTCCCAATCGGAATCC